>JAQVNH010000081.1 GCA_028703215.1 Eubacteriales bacterium | reverse complement strand
GCAGAGGAGTATCAGTGCACCGCTCGGACTGCACGAATGTCGGAAATCTTATAAAAGACAATGACCGGCTTATCGATGTAAAATGGCATACCGCAAGCAATGTCGCCTATAACGCAGACATCACCGTTCTGGCAAATGACAGGATAGGTCTTTTTATGGAGGTTTCGAATGCTATCGGAGATCTGAAGATCCCTCTTAAAAGTATAAATGCAAGGACAACGCGTGATCAGGTCGCGATAATGAACCTGACTGTTGAATTGACCGATACTGACAAGCTGGATTTGCTTATCAAAAGGCTGAAAAAGACAAGCGGTGTTTTCGAAGTGACAAGAAACAGGCAATAAGCCGGGCAAATAACAAATGCAAGGACGGGTTTGATGAATGACTATAAATAGCATAACCGGTTTTTTGGAATCAAACTGCTACCTGGTAACAGCAGGCAATGAAGGCGCAATTATAGATCCCGGAGCAAAAATGATCGGGATCATGGAAATGATTTCTAAAGCGGGTTGTAAATTAAAGTATATAATTTTAACGCATGTGCATCTGGATCATATTATTTCGGTGGATGAGCTCAGAGATGCGACAAAGACGAATGTTCTGGTGCATATAAACGAAGCAGGCTATCTGCCGGATATGTGGTATAATGCCTCCGCGCTTTTCGGAATGGATTGCAGGTTTCAGGAAGCCGACAGATTCGTAAAGAACGGGGACAATCTCCGGCTTGGAGACAAGACGCTTGAAATCATACACACACCGGGGCACACGCCTGGCAGTATCAGCATAAAGTGCGAAAAGAATATATTTACGGGCGACACTCTTTTCAGGATGTCTGTGGGCAGAACAGATCTTGGCTCAGGAAACAGAACTGACCTTGATAACTCCTTAAAAATACTTGCCGCGCATGACGAAGACACTGTTATCTATCCGGGGCATGGCTTGGCGACAAGCCTGGGATACGAAAAGAAAAACAACCCTTTTATTGTTTGATGTTTTAGAGTAATATATACTGGTAGCATATTCAGTAAATTAACAGGGGGAAGCTTATAATGAAAAGCATCACATTAACAGCGGAAAAAAGAGCCGAGATAGGCGGCAGGGGAATAAACAGGATGAGGAAACAGGGCTTGATCCCTGCGGTCTTATACGGGAAAAAGATTGAGGCGGAGCCTCTGGTCATAAAATATTCCGAAATAAGAGAAATACTGGTCCAGCAGGGCAAAAGCGTTTTCCTGACATTGGAAGTTGACGGGAAAAAGCATGCTGCCGTGATCAAGGACCTTCAGTTTGATGTCGTAAAAGGAGATTTGATGCATATTGATCTGCAGAAGGTCTCGCTTACAGAAAAAATTCATGCCGAGGTATCGCTGAGGATAAGAGGCCGCGAGCTTGTTGAAAAGGGCGGCACGATAGTTGTCCAGCATATGAATGAAGTGACCGTCGAGTGTCTGCCTCAGAATACTCCCCATTATATCGAAGTTGACATATCGCTGCTTGCACACGGAGAATCAGTAACGGTCGGCGACCTCAAACTGCCTGCGGATGTCAAGCCTGTGAGCGATTCGGACGCAGTAATTGCCACGCTTGCCGAAGTCAAAGAGGTTGTTGTTGAACCCGCGGAAGAAGAGACAACTGCAGAAGAAGCCGCAACAGTTTCCGCAGAACCGAAAAAAGAAGAAGCGTAGATCCGGATCGTGTTCTGGTTTTTACACAGTTTCCATTAATATAAGTTGCATCGTTACATGTCACCAGATGTATTCTTGCGATCTGAAACATGGCATGGAAATGTTGTACGTCAAATTGCGATAAAATTTGGAGGTAGTGCCGGTGAAATATATAAGCACTCGCGGAGGCATGTTTCCTGTGACCTCGGCAGAGGCGATAAGAAGGGGAATTGCTCCGGACGGAGGGCTTTTCGTTCCAGACGAACTGTTTAAAATACCGTATGATGATATCGTTTCAATGGTAGATATGGACTATAGGCAAAGAGCCCGTAAAATACTGTCCGGCTTTCTTAATGATTTTTCTGACTCCGAAATAGAATATTTTATCCTAATGGCATATAACAGCGACAATTTTGATTCCGTTAAGATTGCGCCCTTAAGAATTCTTACAAGCCAGTTATTTATTCAGGAGCTTTGGCACGGACCTACAAGCGCGTTTAAGGATATAGCGCTGCAATTTTTACCGCAGGTCATGGTAAAAGCCTCGGAAAAAGCCGGCGAGAATCTTGAAACGATCATACTGACCGCAACATCGGGAGATACCGGCAAAGCTGCGCTTGAGGGTTTCAAGGATGTAATCGGAACAAGGATAATTGTTTTTTATCCCGAAAACGGAGTAAGCGAAATTCAAAAGATGCAAATGTTGACCCAGGAAGGCAGCAATGTATATGTGATTGGAGTAAAAGGGAATTTCGACGATACGCAAAACGGCGTCAAGGCAATTTTTACTGACCGGGATCTCGCGGTAAAGATGTCGGCAAAAGGCATGCGTTTTTCTTCAGCCAATTCCATTAACTGGGGCAGGCTTGCTCCTCAGATCGTATACTATTTTTCCGCATATGCGGACCTTCTGGCAACAGGGAACATAAAACCGGGAGAGAAAATAAATTTTGTTGTTCCTACAGGGAATTTCGGTAATATACTTGCGGCTTACTATGCTTGCAGGATAGGTCTTCCTGTGAATAAACTCATATGCGCTTCAAATGAGAACAAAGTGCTTACTGAGTTTGTGAAAACAGGCACATACGACAGGAACAGGAAATTTAAGATGACCATTTCTCCATCAATGGATATTCTGATATCAAGCAATCTTGAGAGGCTTCTTTTTGAAGTGAACGGTCATAATTCCGATAAAGTTGACCGGTGGATGAAAAGTCTCAAGGATGAAGGCATCTACAAAGTTGATGATGAAACGCGAAACAAAATATCATCTCTGTTCTGGGCTGAATATTCCAATGAAAAAGAAACGCTCGAGACAATCAATAATGTTTACGAGGAATACAAATATTTGCTGGACACACATACGGCTGTTGGGATTGATGTATATGACAAATATGTTATCGCAACCGGCGATATGACGAAAACGGTAGCTGTTTCGACCGCAAGTCCTTTTAAATTCAATAGGAGTGTTGCCAGAGCGATTCTGGGAAGAGAACAGGCAGAGAAATCAACCGAATTCGACCTGCTTGAAGTGCTCTCAAAGAAATGCGGCATGGCGATTCCGCCGGGGCTTAAAAATCTTGATAAAAGACCTGTAATGCATACCAGAGTCACTGACAAGGAAGGGATGAAGAAGGCAACCGGAGAGATCCTGGACCTTTAATATCCGTTTGCGCCTACAGCTTCAGGAGTTAAAAAATGCGTGAAGACATCTTTATAAAAGGTGCCAGAGAACATAATCTGAAAAATATTGATGTGAGCATTCCGCGTGACAAGCTGGTCGTAATAACGGGACTGAGCGGTTCGGGGAAATCCTCGCTTGCATTTGACACCATATATGCCGAGGGGCAGAGAAAATATATGGAGTCACTGTCTTCTTATGCACGGCAGTTTCTGGGGCAGATGGAAAAACCTGATGTTGACTACATAGAGGGACTTTCTCCGGCAATCTCGATCGATCAGAAAAGCACAAGCCATAATCCCCGCTCAACAGTGGGAACAGTTACAGAAGTGTACGACTATCTGAGGCTGCTGTATGCAAGGATAGGAAAACCGCATTGTTACATCTGCGGCCGCGAGATCGCGCAGCAAACAGTCGATCAGATGGTCGACAGGATCAAGGCCCTTGGCGGGGGCACGAGGATACAATTGCTGGCTCCGGTCGTGAGGGGCAGAAAAGGCGAATACAACAAACTGATCCAGGATATCAGAAAAAGCGGGTACTCAAGGATCCGGATAGATGGAATAATGTACGATTCTGAAGACGAAGCTGAACTTGATAAAAATAAGAAGCACAGCATCGAGGTTGTTGTAGACCGTTTGACGGTGAAAGACGACATGGGCAAACGGCTTACCGACTCGATAGAAACTGTGGTAAATTTGAGCGGCGGACTTGTTCTTGTAGATGTGCAGGACGGAGAAGAAATTCTTTTCAGCCAGAATTTCGCCTGCCCCGAATGCGGGATAAGCATTGAGGAACTGACGCCGAGGATGTTTTCATTCAACAATCCATTCGGAGCCTGTCAAAGATGCACGGGACTCGGGATACTTCTCGACATAGATGCGGATCTTCTTATTCCCGACAGGTCCAGGTCTCTGACCGGAGGGGCGATAGCGATAGGCGGATGGAACCTTGACGATGCGGATGCATTCGCCAGGATGTTTTTAAATGCGCTCGCGAAACATTACGATTTCAGCCTTGACACGCCGTTTGAAAAATTGTCATCCAAGGTTCAGGATATAATTTTATATGGGACCAATGGCGAAAAAATTGATGTCGCTTATGAAAGAAATTATGGCAGCGGGACCTATAAGATTGCCTTCGAAGGGTTGATAAATGCAGCTCAGCGCCGTTACAGGGAAACCACTTCCGAAGGCATGAAGCGCTATTACGAAGGATTTATGCGCACGGACAGCTGCCCTGAATGCGGAGGGACAAGGCTTAAAAAGGAGACCCTCGCGGTTACTGTCGGAGGGAAGAACATACATGAATTTTCCTCAATGCCTGTTTGCGACTCAAAAGCGTTTTTAGAGGATATCAAGTTAAGCGAGCGAGACAAACTGATATCGCAACAGATAATAAAGGAAATAAATTCGAGACTCGGATTCCTCGTTGATGTCGGATTGGATTATCTTACCCTTGCGAGAGCATCTTCGACATTATCAGGCGGCGAAGCTCAGCGCATAAGGCTTGCAACTCAGATCGGCTCAGGACTAATGGGAGTTCTCTATATCCTTGATGAGCCAAGCATCGGGCTGCACCAGCGCGACAATGCGAAACTTCTTGTGACTTTAAAAAAAATGAGAGACCTGGGTAACACGCTTTTAGTGGTCGAACACGATTCTGAAACTATGTACTCGGCGGATCAGATCATAGACATGGGCCCCGGAGCTGGAGAGCATGGAGGGGAAATCGTAGTCCAGGGAACAGTTCAGGAAATAATCGCATGTGAGAAATCGCTGACGGGACAGTATTTAAAGGGTACAAAAAGCATACCTGTCCCCGAAAAAAGAGCGGTTCCCAATGGGAAGTGGCTTGAAGTCCATGGAGCCAGGGCAAACAATCTGAAAGATATAGATGTAAAATTCCCTTTGGGAGTATTCACTTGTGTGACGGGAGTTTCAGGTTCGGGGAAAAGCTCTCTCGTTAGAGAAATAGTGTATAAAAGGCTTGTCACGGATTTGAACCGCGCCCGCAGAAAAGCGGGAGACCATGACTCTATAGAAGGTATCGGAAATCTTGACAAGGTCATAAATATAGATCAGTCACCGATCGGGAGAACACCGAGATCGAATCCGGCGACGTACGCGGGTGTATTCGATTTTATCAGACAATTGTTTGCATCGACCCAGGAGGCGAAATCAAGAGGATATAAGCCCGGAAGATTCAGCTTCAATGTCAGGGGCGGACGCTGCGAAGCGTGCAAGGGAGACGGCATTTTGAAGATCGAGATGCATTTTCTCTCTGATGTATATGTTCCTTGCGAGGTATGCAAGGGGAAACGATATAACAGAGAAACTCTCGAAGTAAGATATAAGTCTAAGAACATAGCCGAAGTGCTTGATATGACGGTTGAGGAAGGACTTGATTTCTTTAGGCATATTCCGAGCATAAAAAGGAAACTGCAGACTTTACAGGAAACAGGACTTGGGTATGTCAAGCTTGGTCAGCCCTCAACAACATTGTCCGGCGGAGAGGCTCAAAGAGTA
>JAQVNH010000080.1 GCA_028703215.1 Eubacteriales bacterium | reverse complement strand
ATGACGAATCCGCTATCCCCTCCCAATCAGCTGGTGGCTCAGCTTCGCGAAACCGGCTGCAAAGCGGTCGTCATTCTTGATTTGATTCTGCCTAAAATCCGAAAATACTTTATTAAAAAACGCAAGGATGGAAGCGCCAATGTTTTTTTGGATAATTTAAAAACCGTATTGCATTTCAACCTGACTGAAGAAATGCCGTTGCTGAAATCCGCAGCCTTCACGTGCGCGGCGTTTTTCAGAATAATGCCGGCCGCATTGACAATATTTTTTCACCGGTCTTTTTTTAATGCCAAAATTGCATCATTTAAAGCTTTTGTAAGGTCCGGCGGAAAAAATCCCTTTGTCACCTGCACTTCAGATGGCAGGCATGAAGCTCCGGCAGTAGTTTTTTTCAGCGGCGGAACATCCGGCAATCCGAAAGCTGTTGTTCATTCCTCCGTGTCGATCGACCTTTCCGCTGTTCAGTGTCTCTCCACAGAGCCTCCGATTGAAAACGGCATGTCCATGCTCGCAGTTCTGCCTGTATTCCATATATTCGGATTTATCGTATCTATGCATCTTGCATTTATTGCAGGAGGAAAATGCATCCTGATCCCCAGATTCTCAGCCGAAAATCTTGCCAAAGACATAATTTCTCATAAACCGACCTATATGGCCGGAGTTCCAACCCTATTTGAGGCTCTGCTCAGCAGCCGCAGACTCAAGAGAGCCGAGAAATCAGGAAAACTTGATTTCAGCGGATTCAGGGTCGGATTTTGCGGCGGAGATAAGATCGCACCGGCCGTACTCAAAGGTTTCAACGATATGATAAGCCGCTGCGGAGGCACAGGCAAAGTGGTTGACGGATACGGTCTTACCGAATGCTGTCCGGTAACGGTCATGCCTCGCGACGGGACAGGTCCTTCGGGCAGTGTCGGAAAAGCGCTCCCCGGAATAAGACTTTGCGTCGTAAGGCCCGGTTCAGGCGAAGTCCTGCCCAACGGAACTGAAGGCGAAATATGCATTAACGCCCATTCGATCATGAGCGGCTATTTTCACGACCCGCTTGAAACTACATTCTCACTGGTAAAACATGATGACGGGAAAATGTGGCTTCACACCGGAGATGTCGGTATCATTGACGATCAGGGCTTTCTTTTTCTCAATTACAGATTGCGCCAAATTATAAAAGTATCCGGCTACACGATTTTTCCCATACAGGTCGAGAATGTTCTGCTGTCTCACCCTGACATCCTTAGGGCTTGTGTCGTTGCTGTAAGCGACTCCTACAGTCTTCAGAAAGTAAAAGCGCATCTGGTGCTCAAACCCGCATATTATGGATGGGTACGAAAAAAATTCCCGGGCGGCAAATTTCTAAAACTTCGCTCGGAAAATAAGGCACGGCAAGAGATATCAGACTTTTGCAGCAGCCATCTCTCGCCGTGGGCAATACCATCAGTATTTGAATTTCATGACTCTCTTCCCGAAAACATGCTTGGCAAAACTTCTTACGGCCAGCTTGAAGATTTAACTCAGTAGCCGTTGATTTACGTCGTTAATTCATTATCGGATTTTCATTCACGTATTGCAGCTTATCCGGTATGGTACCCTTAAAATGCAAGCCTTCGCTGTCTATCGAAAACGCATCACAGGAGAAACCGTCCATCTTTCCAAGAAGATTGTTTATCGCTGAGCCCGCCTCAGTAAGACCTTCGCCCGCCTGAGCAAGAGGGATCGGGATCATACCTATCCTAAGTTCTTCCGTGTGACCATCGAACGTATTATTGTCGATCCTTTCGATGCTGCATCTCCAATAGATCGGCCTGCCTTCTATCGCCTTCATCGCAAAGTCAACCACAGGATTGTCTATATATTTCTTGGCTTCAGGAAACATCTCAAATATATCCTTAACTCCCGGTCCTAATTTACCCGACACTTCCATTGTTCCGTCGTCCCTGAAATTCATATTTATATCCGTAAAGATGCTTCCGTCGCGTAAAACAGAGTTGACCATTGCGGTCGCTTCAGCCGGAGTCACCACTCCCTCCACCTCTAAAGTGCCGGAGGAAGTAAAGTTTCCGAATAGCATATCCTCCATGCCGGCGGGTTTTATACCTTGCGAGCCGATACTGGCACCGACTTTTCTGTTGTAGGACTCCAAATCAGCCGCAGTCCACTTTACATCTACTTTTTTCGGAAGCGATAATACGACATACAATCCGCCTATGACTATTGCCAGCACTATAACCAACCCGAATATAAACTTGAAAAATCCCTTCATTTCTCCTGCCCTCCTTTTATGTATACAGACATCTTTTTCAAATTTCATATTACCACATACTATTGCTCTTTTAAATATTCAGCGCTTAGTTTTATTCCCTGTTTTTTATTTGCAATTCACACTTCCCAGACGCTGTCCATCAGCCGCTCGATCTCCTCGCGTCTCTTGTCCGATTCCTCCCGAAGTATGTTGATTTCGAGCACATCGCCTTCTTTTGCGTCTTCAGGCAAAATCACCCTTGGCATGTCGGCTGTGCCCCCGCAGCAAATCTCAACCACCGCATGTTCGCCTTCGAATCTGTCTATAATGACCCTCATGCTATTTCTCCTCCTTTATACTCAGCGCCTCTCCGTCAGAAGTTATTACGATCGTCCCTGAAAGGTCGGTCCTGTATACCTTGGCTCCGTCAAGCCTTTCCATTGCCTTTTCGTGAGGATAGTAGTAATCATTATTCGCCCCGACAAATATGATCGCGTATTCGGGGGTGACCGCTTTGAGGAATTCTTCCGATGACGAGTATTTGCTGCCATGATGCGCTACTTTTAAAACATCTGCATTAAGATTGAAACCTGCTTCCATCATCTCAAATTCCCCATCTGTTCCGATGTCGCCCGTAAAGAGAAAAGTCGTATGCCCATAGGTCATTTTAAGAACTACTGAGTAAGAGTTGATCTCTTCATACATGTCTTTTATCGGCGAATATATCTCGCATTTGGTATCATGGTCCAGCTCAAATACTGTTCCCGCTTTTGCGGTCGTGATCTTCAAGCCTTTTTCTTGAACAGCTCTAAGAAGACGCTCGTAGGCTGCCGTATTTGCCTGAGCCTTCGGCATATATATCTTCCCTATTTCAAATTTCCTTATTATTTCGGCAAGTCCGCCGATATGGTCCTCGTGCGGATGTGTCGCAATAACTATATCAATCTTTTCAACGCCGTTATTTCTAAGATACCCGGTGATTTTAGCCGAATCGTCGGTATTCCCGCCATCTATAAGCATCACGGCGCTATCCGTTTTGATCAGTGTGCAATCCGCCTGTCCGACATCGATGTAATGGACTTTAAGTACACCTGTTTCCTTCGCTATGTCAGGGGTCTTATTGCTTTTTATCAGCCAATTGACTAAAACCAGAGCTATAAATACCACCAGCGTTATGTTTTTTATCATTTGTTTACTCATACCTGTATTATATGCGAAATATCAAATTAAGAAAACTAAAAAAACGGATCCCTATGAAAGAAATCCGCCCGAGTATAATATGACAGTTAGATATGACTGTAATAATTTATTCCTTGAATAATGTTTCAGATATTCAATTTTTAAGACAGCCGATCCCCGTCAAAATTTTTCAGCGAAAGCCAAACAACCCTGCTATACCGGGCTTTCTGAATCCTGAAAATATCGTGTTGTAGTCAGATTTTTTTATGTTGGATTTGGGAAATACTCTGTTCCATTCCGTCACGATGGCTTCTGCCAAAGCATCCGAGGAAGGCGTGTTATATGACACAACTGCGGGGATCAAAAAAGTGACGAACAGTACTGAATCCCCGGCCATAAGAATGCCTCTGTTCCATTTTTTGGCACTCTCGATTTTTGACCGTTCACTGTCAATAAGCGCAAAAGCGGCTGCACGCGCTTGATCTGCGGCAGCGCTTGCTTGATCTGCAGCCGCATCAGTTGCTTGTTCATTGGCTGTATCCGGCACCAAAGACACGAAGGCTTTGTCGTATGCATCAAGAAATGGTTTATTCTTCGCAAAATATTTCTCGAACAGCCTCTGATAATTCTGCTGAGTATTTGTAAAATTCCTGTATTCATCCGTAAAATCCAATAGGGCAACTATGTCTTTAGTCTTATAAGTGATTGTGTTATCGATTCCATCCATTTTTATGACCTCTTATTTTGATATTTCACAATATTAAAAATTCCTTATATACGTATGATATATCATGAGCTGTTAATTGTCATCCATTTTAACATGAATCCTTTCTGTAAACCGTCCAGCCAGCCTGCCGTATTTCGCTCCCGTATTCCGAAGCATTCCTCCGCGCATTTTCTCCGCACTTTACCAGCCTTGATCACAGCAAATTTGGATATTGTTTATTGACCGATATTGCGATATGCTGATTGTCAAATGTCTTATCTGAGGAGTCACTGCTTGTATCATGGAGAATAATGCAGATAAAAAACTGCTGAAAAAAACTGTCATTATAATCGTATCTGCAATACTTTTGGGACTTAGCCTTATTCTTGGAATCAATGCCTATATCATAAGGTCTTCGAAAGATAATATATTATCTCCCGAAGAAGCTGCAACGCAAGATGCTGACTGCATCCTTGTTCTCGGCGCGGGAGTCTGGGGAAATTCGATACCCAGTTACCTCCTCGAAGACCGCCTGCTCCAGGGTATCGCTCTTTTTAATTCCGGTGCGTCAGACCGTTTGCTCATGAGCGGAGACCACGGCAGAGAGGGTTACGACGAGGTAAATGTCATGAAGCAATTCGCAATAAGAAAAGGCATCCCTTCCGAAAATATATTTATGGATCATGCCGGTTTTTCCACCTACGAAAGCTTGTACCGCGTCCGTGATGTATTCGGCGCGAAAAGAATAATAATAGTAACACAGAAATATCACATGTATCGCGCATTGTTTGTCGCGGAAAAATTGGGACTGGACGCTTATGGCGTGACTTCCGATCAGAGGCAGTTCAGCGGGCAGACTTTCAGGGAAGCAAGGGAGATACTCGCAAGAGTAAAGGATTTCTTTTATGTCATTATAACGCCCGAACCGACATACCTCGGGGAAAAAATACCTTTGAGCGGCAGCGGTGATTTGACGAATGACAGGTAGCCAAAGTCTATTTAGCGACCACTAAACCAGGGACCACTAAACCTGTCCCCCTG
Source organism: Eubacteriales bacterium (assembly GCA_028703215.1). Lineage (GTDB taxonomy): Bacteria > Bacillota > Clostridia > Acetivibrionales > STF1-152 > STF1-152. The sequence continues at coordinate 720 of JAQVNH010000080.1, read as the reverse complement.
GTCTAAAATATGCGAGGAGGAAATGCTTTGGAATACGATGTCATCGTAATAGGCGGAGGGCTTTCAGGACTTACAGCCGCAAGCCTTCTGGCAAAACGCGATCTTTCGGTTGCAGTAATTGAAAAAAGTTATAATCCGGGCGGCTCATGCGGCGTGTTCAGGCGCGGCCATACGACCTTTGACCAGGGCTCGGCAATGCTTTACGGCTTTGGCGAAAGCGGATTCAACGCGCACCGTTTTGTCTTCAACTGTCTTGAAGAGCCCATTGACATTATCCGCCACGATCTTCTTTACTGTGTGAATTTCAAAGGCAGGAGAATACGTTTCTTTTCTGACCTTGACAAGTTCGCCGGTGAGCTCACCGGACTATTCCCTTCGGAAAAGGGAAACATCCGCCGTTTTTACGCAGATATGATGAAAATGTACAGGCATGTCATGATGGAAACACCCAGCTACACGACCGCCGATGAAGCAGACCGGAAAGAATCGCTGAAAAACCTGCTCCGCCATCCCGTTTCTTATGCAAGGTTCCTGAGCTATTTGAATAAAAGCGCGAAAAGTTTGCTGCAGAAATATTTTAAAAATCCTGAAATCTTTAAATTCTTTGACAAACTGACGTCAACCTACTGTTACGCTACCGTTGAAGAAGCCCCCGCGGTGCTTGCCGCGGTAATGTTTGTGGATAATCACGTGGGCGGAAGCTATTACCCCGCCGGTTCT
>JAQVNH010000079.1 GCA_028703215.1 Eubacteriales bacterium | reverse complement strand
TGCAGCCGTAAAACTCGAAGATGAATTCCTTAGAGGTCTGCGAAAACTATGTGACGAGAACGGCATCGTCTTGATTTTCGATGAGGTCATAACCGGTTTTAGAGTCGGAATGGGAGGATATCAGGGACTTAGCGGCATAATACCCGACATAGCCACTATGGGCAAAGCTATAGCCAACGGCTTCCCTGTCGCTATAGTTACCGGAAAAGACGAGATAATGAACCGTTTCAATACCAATCCGGCCGGCGATGTGAGCTTTCAGGGCACATATAACGCACATCCTGTTTGCCTTGCGGCAGGAATTGCAACAATGGATATACTGGAAAAAGAACCTGTTCATTCCTATATATTTGAATTGGGCGATTACTTTAGAAAAGGCATGCAGGAAATATTTGACCGTCTGAAAATCGAGGCGACAATGATCGGCTTCGGCTCCATATCCGCTCCTATATTCGCCTCGGGTAAATTCAGAAACCAGGAAGAAATAATGCGCGGAGACGCAGCCAAATCAGTCGCATTCAGACGCGCAATGATTGAAACGGGACATTATTTTGCGCCGGCTGAGCCAAAGCGCCTTGTGGTTTCATATTCTCATACCAAAGCCGATATCGACGAGACCCTGCAGGCCGCTGAAACAGTACTTCGAAAATTATAGTTGACTGAGCTTTTTATATTGCATCAAAATCATTTTTGCGTTTATTTAGGGTTTGGAGGCATATCATGTTAGATATATTGATCAAAAATGCAAAGATAGTCGACGGAACAGGTTCAACTCCATTTTTAGGAAGCGTGGGAATTGAAAAAGAAAAGATTGTACTTGTGAAAAAAGGTGATTCCGATTTCGAAGCCGAATCAGTTGTCGATGGAGCCGGACTCATATGCTGCCCGGGATTTATCGATATACACAGCCATGCCGATATGTCAATAAATATATATCCCGAGACATATAATCTCCTGGTGCAGGGAATCACAACTTTTATTGGCGGCAATTGCGGATCCAGCTTAGCCCCGGCAAAAAATCCCGAATACTATAAGCCATATTATAAGTCCATTGGGCTTGAAGACGATGAAGTTCCCTGGACAAATTTCGAAAAATGGTTGGATCAGGTTGAAACTCTCTCTATAGGTGCGAATTATGTTCCTTTAGTCGGACACAATGCCATTCGCGGGAGTGCCATGGGAGCCGACTATAAAAGGATTTCAACAAGAGACGAAATCACCGAAGAAATAGCGCTTCTCAACGAAGCGCTTGATTCCGGCGCTTTTGGCATGTCAGTAGGGTTTGACGCAGGCATGCCCGGACATACTTCGGACCGCACTGAATTAGATCCGCTGTTTGCCGTTCTTGAAAAGAATAATTCTCTGCTCACTGCACATACCCGTCATCACCAGAATCAATGGCCAAGCGATGATGGACGTTCATATTACGGGGTATACAACGGTTACAGGGGAGATGTCCTCTGTGGGCGATATCATGGTTTCATAGAATTTATGGAATACTACAAGCGTTTCCCCAAGCTTCGCACGCTTATCGCACACCTTACCAACGCCTTTCTGATGCCCCAGCCCCACGGACAGGCCCTGGAAGACGCTATGGTAGATGAAACAATCGAACAACTCGTCAATGAACCCTTAAGGCAAGGCTACGACCTATACTACAATCTGATACCGTCCGAGCTCAGCATTAGCAGCCGTTATCGCGTCGCGTTCAGTCTTATTCAAAGTTTTCGCTATGATAATTATTTCTGTGATTTCGCAAGTGAATCGGCTTTGATTTCCGGTATTCAAGAAGAAGGTTTCCGGTTGCGGCTCATCGATTTGATCAATAGCGGACGATTTAAAGTAGGCATGCTTAATCCCGCAACTGACCCTTATTGGTCTGATGCTTACACTTTTGTCCGCTGCGGGGATTCTTCCGTTGCAGGAAAAACATTGATGGAGCTCACAAATGAAAGAAATCCCGGAACCAGGATGGAACTTGTTTATCGAAACTGCATTGAAACACTCCTGGATCTGCTGATTGAATATCCCGACACCGAATGGGCGCTAACCAAGGATAAACGCGAATTTATGGCATACGAGCGTTTGCTTCTTCATCCCAGAAGCATGCCGATAAGTGACTGTATTGCTTTTCCTGAAGTACCTGTCACGAGCAGAAATATTATGTCATACGGAACTCCTCCTATTGCATATACTATCATGTGCCGTTACCTCATCAACATGGTTCGTGACAAGCATCACCTTACCCTTGAGGAGGCTTTGCGCAGGATCACTTCCCTTCCCGCTCAAATAATGGGGATCTATAAACGCGGAAGCCTTACCGGCGGATACTTTGCAGACGTTGTTCTTTTCGATTTGGATAAGCTTGGCTATGAAAACGATTTTTTGAATCCCGCAAAAAGGCCGAGTGGTTTTAAACATGTGATAGTAAACGGCAAATTTGCAATGAAAGACGGCAGGATGCAATCTGAAAGAGCGGGCAAAGTACTAAGAAAAATGAATACTTGATCGATCGGAGGACAGATTATGGGAAGTATTAAACAAGATATGTTTTCTTCGATATCACAAATCGGCGTCGTTGTTCGTGATATGGGTCGATTCGCTAAAAACATGGAGGCATTGATCGGTGCAAAACCGCTGAATATCATCGAATTTCCGAACGCATCGATGAAAAACCATGAAAGATATTATTATGGCAATGAAGCCGATTTTATAGCTTTGTTAGGATTTTTTAAGATCGGTAATTTAGAGATCGAAGCGATCCAGCCTTTGAGCGGAAAAAATATCTGGACAGACTTTCTGGATGAAAAGGGCGAAGGTATCCACCATATTCGTTTCAGTGTAGATAATCTTAAGAAAACAGAAAAGCACCTGAAAAAAATGGGCATAGAAAAAGCGCAAAACGGCTATTCGACAAGAAATATAGACGGCTTGCAATGGGCTTATTATGATACGCGAAAAGAACTCGGTTTTTTTATTGAAGTCTTTAATGAATATGAATCCAAAAAATAATTATGCATAAACAGCAGTTTTCTTTTATGATCAATAATTAAAATAAATATTGAACAACAACGGAATTTGCACAAATTTAAAATAAGAGTGTTTACGGAGTAGGATCAAATGAGTACTTTAGCAATTCACGGTGGAAGTCCTGCCATAAATTATCAATTACCCGATTGGAACGATATAACAGGCAGGGATATAGGGGAAGAGGAGAAAAAGCTAGTCCTCGAGGTTCTCGATTCCGGACGCCTGGGTATGGTTTGCGGAGTAAAAGTCAAAGAACTGCAAAAAATGTGGGCGGAAAAATGCGGAGTTGATACAGCAGTTGCAGTCAGCAACGGCACGGCTTCTTTACATACCGCCTTGATCTATGCTTGCATCGGCGCAGGCGATGAAGTTCTTGTTCCGTGTATTACTGACATGGGAACTGTTATTGCTATTCTGCTTCAAAACGGCGTTCCGGTATTTGTAGATGTGGACCCTGTTACTCAGAATATGGATCTTGCGGATTTTGAAAGAAAAATAACAAAGCGCTCCAAGGCTGTCATTCCGGTCCATATGTTTGGTCTTCCCTGCGAAATCGAGGAGGTCGTTGATGTTGCACACAGGCATGGTCTTATCGTTGTCGAGGATTGCTGTCAGGCGCATTTTGCGACATATAAAGGAAAATATGTCGGCACCATCGGTGATATCGGCTGCTTCAGTTTTCAGCAAACAAAGCATATAACGGCCGGTGAAGGCGGCATGGTGATCACAAACGGAGATAAAAAGTATTCGCGAGAGCTCCAGCTTTGCGGTGACAAAGGCTGGCCAAGAAATAAATACAGAGAGCATTATTTTTTGGCACCCAACTATCATATGACCGATCTTCAGGCAGCAGTTGCAATCCCTCAGCTCGCAAGGATCGAGAAAAATCTCGAAGCCAGACGCGTATCCGGCGAAACCCTCACGAATTGTCTTAATGAAATAGATGGCGTTTTAACAGCTAAGGTCTCAAAGGAAAAGACCCATACATATTTTGCTTATCAGTTTGCAATCGACCCGGATAAGTTTACGACAGACAGAGATACTCTGGTAAAGGCAATAAAGGCTGAAGGTCTCGACATTATACCAAGTTATCTGCCGAAACCGCTGTATCGATATGATTTTCTGCAAAAAACAGTAATGTATAATTCAACAGGATGCCCCCTTAAATGCGGATACTATGAAGGCAAAGCGGACTATACAAAAGTGAATTGTCCCAAAGCCGAATATGCCTGTAAAGTTGGAATGTTCATGCAGTGGAATGAAAAATTGACAGCAGAACATTCAAAGGATATGGGAAATGCAATAAAAAAGGTATTGGAATATTATCACATTTAATCGCGTATGTTAGATACTGAATAATTATTTATTTATATTTTTGCGTTAAATTTAATATGTTTTTAGCTTTATTTTAGTGGCAATGAAAGATGTATAATGATATAATGAGTTTTGTAATGATCTGCAAGCAATCAGAAATGTAGACAGTTAAAATTTATTTGATTCGACAACATAATATTATGTGAATTCAGGAGGTTAGAAAATGCCAAATTTAGCATTATTGGGTGGAAAACCAGTTAATCCGAAAGGTCATGTTCGTTGGCCGCAAATCAATCAGCGCGACAGAGATTTCATCATGCGCGCTTTGGACGAGGGGATTATTTGGGGGACTTCGGCTCCGCAGGTTCTCGCATTTGAAAAGGAATGGGGAGAATATGTGGGAACAAAGCATTGCCTCTCCTGCAATAGCGGTACTGCAGCCTTGCACATGGCTGTTGCGGCTGCGGATGTAAAACCCGGAGATGAGGTCATCACAGCTTCTTTGACTTTTGTGGCAAGTGCAATGTGCGCATTGCAGCATAATGCAATCCCGGTATTCGTCGATGTAGATCCCCGTACTTTCTGTATGGATGTTAGTAAATTAGAAGCAAAAATAACTAAGAAAACAAAAGCCATTATTCCCGTTGATCTTCACGGGATGTCCTGTGATTATGATGAGATCAACAAGATCGCTCATAAATACGGTATCGTAGTGATCGCAGATGCATGCCAGTCGCATGGAGCGTTCTACAAAGGCAGAAAGGTCGGAACATTGACAGATATGTCCGTATTCAGTCTTAACGGACTAAAGAATTTGCAGGCAGGCGATGGCGGTCTTTTTAATACCGACGATGATTATTTCGTCGCAAAAGCGAACCAGCTCCGGGTGTTTGGCGAGATCGTAGAATCCCCGCGCAACTACAACAGCATCGGAATGGGCTGGATGTATCGCATGTTGGAGCTTCCGGCTGCATACGCCCGCTCAAGACTGGTCACCTTGGATGAAGAAAATGCTGTTCGTCAGCAAAACGGAAAGTATCTGACCAAGCTGCTCTCTGATTTGCCCGGGCTGATTCCCCCCTATATTCCCGAGGACAGGACAACCGTTTACCATTACTACAGAATCAGGCTGAACCCGGAAGCTCTGGGTCTCAAGATTGATAAAAACGAATTCAGGGCGCGCATACAAAACGCACTTGCCGCAGAGGGTGTCGCAAATCAGCGGTGGCAGACCAGGCCAGTTCAGGAACAGGGATTGTTTACCGAAAAAATCGGATATGGACATGGTTGCCCCTGGACATGTAAATATGCTGGCAGCGATCCGGTAGTTTATGATCCCGAGGACTACAGAGTAACCAAGGAAATATTGGCAGATTCATTCTGCTTGTATGACGGGATATACCCCCCGAACGGCACTGAGCTTATGGATCTTTATTCCGAAGCATTTCATAAAGTCTGGGATAATATGGAAGAAGTTCTTGCTATAAGCTAGATCCTTCAGACAGATTGTTAAAGGATTAAGAAATATCTTGCGGCGTGATTG
>JAQVNH010000078.1 GCA_028703215.1 Eubacteriales bacterium | reverse complement strand
AGAGCCCTATATCAGAAGAAGAGCTATGAGACATCTTGAAAAAGGAAGAATCGTCATATTCGCATGCGGAACCGGGAATCCCTATTTTACGACCGACACAGCAGCCGCTCTTCGTGCTGCCGAGATAGACGCGGAGCTGATTATGAAGGCAACAAAGGTTGACGGGGTCTATGACGCCGATCCGATGACAAGCACAGGCGCCAAAAAGTTTAAAAAGCTTAAATATATCGACACGCTCAGCAAAGGGCTGAAAATAATGGATTCAACCGCAACCTCTCTCTGTATGGACAATAAGATTCCGATAGCTGTGTTTTCAATGGATAAGCCGGGAAATATAATGAAGGTTCTGAATGGAGAACCTATCGGAACAATGGTGGGAGATTTTGAAAAGAGCGAGTTTTAATTAGGGAAAATAATCTCGGAGGCTGAAAATCAAGACGGGAGGGAATAAAATGTCTGAGAGCGAATATAGTTTTATTGAAGAGAGAATGCAAAAAGCAGCAGCAGCACTGAAAAGGGATTTGACCGCGATAAGAGCGGGAAGAGCTAACCCGGGGATCCTTGACAGAATTACGGTCGACTATTACGGAGTACAGACACCGATAAACCAACTCGGAAATATTTCAGTCCCTGAGGCGAGAATGATAATAATACAGCCTTGGGACATGAAAGTGCTGAAAAGCATCGAAAAAGCCATACAGATGTCTGATATAGGAATAAACCCGAATAATGACGGAAAGGTAATAAGACTGGTTTTCCCTGTTCTTACAGAGGAGAGAAGAACTGACCTAACGAAACAGGTCCGTAAGAATGGCGAGGATGCGAAGATCGTTATCCGTGGAATCCGAAGAGACGCGATCGAAGAATACAGGAAGCAGGAAAAAAGCAGTGATATTACCAAAGATGATCTTGCCGACGCAGAAAAAGAAGTACAGGAAATAACGGACAGATCAATTGAGCAGATCGATCAGATAGTCGAAACCAAAATAAAGGAAATTATGGAGGTATAGACCCGGATAATATGAAAATTCCTGATGTCACGGGTTATACGATCGAAAAAGCAGAGCAGATCATGAAAAAAGCGGGTATTCAAGAGTACAGTGTCACGGTGACTTCTCCTCCGGGAAAAGTTGTCGGTTATGAAAAAAAAGACCTGAGAGTAATAAGGGTCTCAACAGACGGAAAAACCGCGAAACTGCTTGCCGGAAAAACGGCTGAACTGAGAATCGACCCCTCATAATTGCAGAGGGGTTGTATTTTATTGAAAAGGCTGACGGCTCGGAGGTGCGTCGATGAGTTTGCTGGACGTAATATTTAATTTAAAAGCGGGGAAATATACCGAAGACATTTCCGGTAAAATGCCTGCACATATCGGAATAATCCCGGACGGAAACGGAAGATGGGCGAGCAGAAGAGGACTGCCCAGGAGTATGGGGCACAGAGCAGGGTCAAATACCCTGAAAAGGATCGTTACATACTGTGACAGGATAGGACTCAAGTACCTCACGGTGTATGTGTTCTCGACAGAAAACTGGGACAGGCCGCAGGAAGAGATCAACACTTTGATGAAGCTTCTGGAAGGATATCTTCAGAATGCCGAAAAAGAACTTGCCGGAACAAATGTTCGAATCAGAATAATCGGAGATTTAGAAGGTCTTTCTCCTGAATTGAGAAAGCAAATACCGAGAGTCGAAGAATTAACGAAAAACAACAGCGGACTCAATTTGTTTTTTGCTCTGAACTATGGCGGAAGAAGCGAGATACTCCATGCGGTAAGGGAGATAGCCGATGATGCGGCTGCCTCAAAAATAAATCCAAAGGATATCACGAAGGAAATATTTGAAAAATATCTTTACACTAAAGATGTTCCAGATCCGGATCTTATAATACGAACAAGCGGCGAGATGAGGACAAGCAATTTTTTGATCTGGCAGAGCGTATATTCGGAGTATCTTTTTCTCAATACCAGATGGCCGGATTTTACAGAACGCGACATGGCAGAAGCGATAAGAGGTTACGCAAAAAGAAACAGAAGATATGGGGGGATATGATTGCTGAAAACAAGAATTATAAGCTCAATTGTTGGATTAGTATTGTTTATGACTGCCATGCTGATTCATGACGTTGCTGCCACAGTACTTATTGCAGCCATTTCCGTAATTGCCATGATCGAACTATTGTCAGCATTAAAGACATCAGGTCATAATCCTGTTAGTACAATAGGGATCCTTTCGTGTGCCGTTATCATGTACGGCATAATATCTCCGGATTACAGAGATCCCTTATTATACATGCTTGCAGCGGTCTCGATAGGGCTGTCTCTTGTTATGATATTTAGGCATGAAAAATACTCTGTGGCCGATGCTGCTTTGACATTATTCGCGATCGCTTATATCGTTTTTATGTTTTCATTTATCGCAAGAACCAGATTAATGATCAACGGCGCCCACACAGTATGGATAATATTCGCGGGTTCTTGGGGAGCGGATACGGCAGCTTATTTTACCGGAAGGCAGTATGGAAGAAAAAAGCTCCTGCCGGAGATCAGCCCGAATAAGACTGTGGAAGGAGCCTTGGGAGGCCTTATAGGCGGGATAGTATTTGTAATGCTGATAGGGATTTTTATTAAACCCTATGTGAAGGACATCTCATGGTTTGACTTTGCTTCCATGGGCATAATATGCGGTTTGTTCTCACAATTGGGAGACTGGACTGCCTCGCTCATTAAAAGATTCACCGGAGTAAAGGATTTCGGAAAGATCATTCCCGGCCACGGCGGCGTGCTTGACCGGTTTGACAGCGTTATGATAACAGCGCCTCTGATTTATGCTTATTTAAAACTTATAGTACGGATATAGTGTCTGTGAATAAAATCTGCAAATTGAAGAAATAACGTTGCAAAGGGAGAGAATAACATAAAAAATCTTGTAATTTTTGGCTCAACAGGCTCGATAGGCACTCAAACGCTTGAAGTCGCAAAGAATTGCGGAATCACAATAAAGGGTCTTGCCGCAGGCAGCAACCTGGATCTGCTGGAAAAGCAGATAGCAGATTTTAAACCTGCTGCTGTTTCTGTAGCCACTCAGGAATTTGCGGCAGTGCTTGAAAAGAGGCTGCGCGGTAAAAAGATAGATATATACTACGGTAAAGCAGGTCTTGAAGCGCTCACGCTGATACCGGAAACAGATATGGTATTAAACGCCATTGTCGGTATAGCGGGACTCATGCCAACAATAATGTCGCTTAATAACGGCAAGGCAGTCGCGCTCGCAAACAAAGAAACTCTCGTGGCTGCAGGGAAGATAGTCATGGATCTTGCAAAGTCAAAAAACCTGCCGATTATTCCGGTCGACAGCGAGCATTCGGCGATATTTCAATGTTTGCAGGGAAACAGGACCCAAGATGTCGATAATATTTGGCTGACCGCTTCGGGAGGACCATTCAGAGGTTTGGCTTACGAAGAAATGAAAAACAAAACTCCGGAAGAAGCTCTCAGACATCCAAACTGGAAAATGGGAAGAAAAATAAGCATAGATTCTGCAACGATGATGAACAAGGGATTGGAAATTATTGAGGCAAGAATGCTTTTTGATCTTGGACCCGAGAAAATAAAGGTTCTGATACATCCCCAGAGCATTGTGCATTCGATGGTGGAGTATTCGGACGGCTCGGTTATCGCGCAGCTCGGATATCCGGACATGAGGATACCTATACAGTACGCTTTGACATATCCGGTGAGGATGGCCGCAATTTACAAAAAACTTGATTTGGTAAAAACAGGGAAGCTTGAATTTTCGGAGGCCGACAAGGAAGCCTTTCCATGTATAAGGCTTGCTTACGAAGCTCTGCGGGAAGGCGGAACAATGCCCGCTGTATTGAACGGAGCCAACGAAAAAGCAGTTGAGCTTTTTCTTGCCGGGAAGATCGGGTTCACCGACATACCTGAAACAATAGAAAAGGTGATGGATAAGCATGATCTGATCCGCGAACCGGTTATAGAGGACATAGTGGAAGCGGATTTTTGGGCTAGATGCGAGGAAGGCAGGATCTCGGAGGAATTGGCATAGAAACGGAGAGGAAACAGTGAATATAGCAATTGCGTTTTTGGCATTGAATCTGATAATACTGATACATGAGTTCGGACATTTCATAGTGGCAAAGCTTTTCGGGATAAAGGTGGACGAATTTTCTTTGTTTGTCGGTCCGAAAATTTTCAGTTTTAAAAAGGGTGAAACAACCTATTCCTTGAGACTGATTCCCATACTTGCGTACGTGAAGCTTGAAGGCGAAGAGGAAGCCTCTGACAGTGAGCGCTCTTTCGGACGGAAGCCTGTCTGGAAGCGCGCGGCTGTAATATCCGCCGGTCCGATCATGAATCTGCTGCTGGCGATCGTTCTGCTGACTGCGGTGTTTACAATTTCGGGGTACAGCAGCACCGGGATAAAAACAGTCGAGGTCAATTCACCGGCGTCATCTTCAGAACTGCTTCCCGGAGACAAACTGATCGAGTACGCGGGCCATAAAATTTTCACTCCTGAGGATTATCTGCAGTTTTTATATGTTTCAAAGGGAGTTCCTGCGCAGATACTGGTCGATAGAAACGGGAAGCAGATAACAACAGAAATTGTTCCGGACATATATCCGGCCGAGCAAAGATATTTATTTGGATTCACTGTGGAATCCGCAACAGGAGAGGCATCAAATCTGATAGCGGAAATCAGCAAAGGCATGCCTGCGGAAGAAGCCGGGCTTAAAGCCGGAGACAGGATAATCCGCCTCAACGATACTCAGGTTGTTTCGATTGAGGGAATAAACAGTTATATGAAGGACTTCGAGGGAGGAGAAGTTCGACTGGCTCTGATCAGAGACGGCGTCGAAATCACTATAAACATTACTCCCAGGAAAATCAGCATATCCGAAAGCTATTACACCGGAATAGATTTTGATATGGTAAAAGGAAATATTTTTAATGCGGCCGGACATTCTTTTGTATATGCCGCGTCGGTGGTAAGAAGCGTTGTAAATAGCCTGGTTTGGCTCATTAAAGGCGATGTGGGCCTGAAAGATATGATGGGGCCTGTTGGAATGGTCAGCACGATAGGCGCTGTCGTTGAACAAAGCAGAACAAGCTTTGCGACTCTTTTAACCAATCTTTTTTCGATCACGGCGATGTTCAGCATTGCGCTTGGCGCAACAAATCTTATACCTTTTCCTGCCCTGGACGGTAATAAGCTCCTCCTCCTGGGTATTGAAGCGATAAGGAAAAAGCCGATTCCTCCTGAAAAAGAAGCTGTTATTTCAATGATCGGTTTCATACTGCTTATAATTTTAGCAATATTTACCTTTTATAATGACATTGCAAGGATTATTTTAGGCCGATAAAATGTTATTCTGTATATTGAACGCAAGCAGATCATAAACGGCAGCAAAATATAAATCGCAGCGAAAAACAAGAAAGACAAAATGGTTTTCGGCACCTGTAAAATTTGAGGGGAGAGGATTTCATGCAAGGAATAGTCCGCAGAAAAACCAGGATAGTAAAAGCGGGCGGGATTCAAATAGGAGGCGCGGCGGCGATTTCTGTGCAGTCAATGACCACGACCGACACCAGAGACGTTTCAGCCACGGTAAATCAGATCAAACTATTACAGGCAGCCGGGTGCGATATAGTCAGGGTCGCCGTAGTAGACCGCGAGGCTGCCGCTGCTATAAGAACAATAAAATCAATGATCGATGTGCCTGTTGTTGCCGATATTCATTTTGATTACAGGCTTGCTGTAGAAAGCATAGAAAACGGCGCCGATAAAATAAGGATAAACCCGGGGAATATAGGCGGAAAAGACAGGGTGGAAGCTGTTTTAAAAGCGGCTAAGGCAA
>JAQVNH010000002.1 GCA_028703215.1 Eubacteriales bacterium | reverse complement strand
CGTGCTGCTTTATTTCAGCAGCGCCGACTTTCCTGAAATCAATATACAGCAGACGCGAGAGCAGTATAAAAACAAGTATGGAGTATGCGGGGATCCATTTCGAAAAATTCTCGCCGGCCGCAATAATGACCACAAAAAGAAAAATCACAAAAAGCACAAATGCAATCAGGTAGTCCAGCGAAGCTTTGATCGATTTTGAGATAAAGTACTTCATTTTCAACACTCCGCTAAAAAACGAATCCAAAGGTTATGCATAATAATCAAACCTAATCTATTATAACATCTCAAACTATGATTTTGAGGTTTTATATGGTTTTTATGAGGTTGTCAATTTTTAAATTTGCTTTTGATAGTCAGCTTTTGGATCGGTTTATCAAACAGTATCAATAGCTGAGGCAAAAGCAGCATTACTGTGACAAGCGCGCATGCGCCTCCCCTGCCTATCGCAGAGCCAAATACATTTATTGCCGGCATTGTCGAAATAAAGCTTATTGAGAAGCCTGCAAAGGTGATTATCATAGAGGACATCAAAATCGCTTTCGCTGATAAAGTGATTGCCTTCCTGATCGCATCAAATTTAGACATAGTTCGTCTGCATGTTGTGTAGTTTGAAGTCAGCAGGATCGCATAATCGATGGTCGAACCGAGAAGGATCGAACTTACGATCAAATATCCGACAAACACTAATGGCTCGCCTAAGATATACGGAAACGACATGTTCACCCAAATTGCCGCTTCGATTACAAATACAAGAAGTATCGGTATCAAAATTGATCTGAAGGAAAACATTATTATAAGCGCAACAAGAGAAATAGAAATGATCCTTATTAGTCCCGAGTCTTTTTCGACGATATTTTTTATATCCAGCGCGCTTGCAGCTTCGCCGAGAATATGGAAGCCGTCCTCACCAAGCTGTTCGTTTAATGCATCCTTGATTTTTACAATAGCTGCTGTTGTTTCTTCTCCCTCTTCAGGAAGGTCGAGTGTCAGCAAAATTCGAGAGCAACTGCCGTCTTGCGATCGGAACTGCCCGACAAAATCAGCGCTCAGAAGCGGCATTATACCTGTTTCCTCAATCATAGTGTATGAGACAGCACTTTCGACACTGTTGATTTCGGAAAGTAGTTTCGAAATGATCAGCTCCCTGTCAAAATGTGTTTTGTCAAGCAGTATAACAACCTGATTTTGCGAACCGAAAGTGTTGGTTATTTTCTCCTTGTCGACAAAAATATCGCTCCCTTCACTGCCGACGGATGCTTCGTTGCTGTAAGTGAAGCTGTTCAAACTTTGAAAAATAAAGCAGGGAATAATAAGGGCAAGGAATAATATCGGCAAAACTTTTCTTGTTTTGATTATGAAATTTGAATAGCGATTCAGAGAAAGGCTGAATGTTTTGTGAGCTGATTTTTCAATAAGCTTATATGACAGGAGAATAAGACCGGGCAACACCGTGAATACAGTAATATAACTAATTGCAACACCTTTGGCAAGCACAATGCCCAAATCCAGTCCGATCGTGTAGCTCATGAACATAATTGCAATAAAACTGCAAACTGTGGTCAGCGAACTTGCTGATATTGGCGAAAAAGATTGAACTAATGCCGCTTTTATCGCTTCATCGTCAGTTTTTCCTTTCTCCTTTTCCTGCCTGAATTTGTGCAGCAGGAAAATCGAATAATCCATAGTCAATGCAAGCTGTAAAACTCCCGCCACACTCTGCGTCAGATACGAAATGTCTCCCAGGAAAATATTGGTGCCCATATTGAGCACTACCGCAACACCTATCGTTACAAGAAATACAACCGGTTCAAAGTATGAGCCGGACATTGCAAACAAAATAATAACCACAATTACTGCGGCCACTATAATCGCCAGATTGGTTTGCGTCGATACGGTTTTTACGCTGTTGTTGACGATCGCCGCATTTCCGGTCATATAAACATCGTAATCGAGTGTCCTTATCTCGTCGATTGCCTTTAAAGCCTCATCACTGTAGTCTGTTCCGGCAAATGTAACCTGGAACAAAGCCGAATTGTCATTATAAAATGTTTTTGCATATGATCCAATGGATGACAATACATTCATATCAAGACCGAGCGAAGCGCCGTTTTGATTCAATATCGACAAAAATCCGCTGTAATGGCCGTAACTCGGGTCGTCAGAACTAATATCCGGCAGAACCCCGGAATAAGTCAGAAGGTATTTTGTACAGGTGTCTTTTGTTATTGTGCAGCCGAATTGTCCCAGAGCAGAACTAATTTGTGTTGATATTTCCTCAAATACATCATCAAGCCAAAGAACTTTTTTTACTCCGTACATTCCAACTATTTTTTCTTTTATTGTCAAAGCTGTGTCGTAATCTATGTTTTCTGCCATAACAGATGCGTTGCCGTTGTCGCCGAAGGCATCGTACATTAGAGATAATCCTTCTTTTGTGTCGGAATCTTCGGGCAGGTATTCCGCAGAGTTGTAGTTTACCTTGACAAACCCTATTCCGAAAAATGATGCGGCAAACAAAACGGCAAACACAATAAGTATGATTTTTTTGTATTTCACAATGAAATTTGCAATATGAGACATTTAGTACCATCCCTGTTCATATATAAAATATTTGTCTGCCCAACATCGTGTTGACTTATGTACACAATGAATTATGATATAATAAATGTTGGGTCTCAATAGTCAAGATTTAGAGTTTTGAATGATACCCGACATAGACGACCGGTTGTGTTGAATAATATTCGGGAGAGATAAAAATGGCGAAAAATAAACCGAAAAACGATTACAGAGTTATTCTGACAAGGAAGATGTTTCGCCAAGCGCTTACCACTTTACTGATAAAAAACACTCTTCAAAGCATCACAATAAAAGAGCTTTGTGATGTTGCAGGAGTAAACAGGGGCACATTTTATTCGCACTATGCGGATATTTATGACCTTATGGATTCGATTGAGAAGGAAATGCTTGTCGAGCTCAAAAGGACGATTGAGGAGTTTCAGGTAAACAATGAAAAGAATAGAGGCGGCTCTCCTTTTTCGATTTATTTTTTCATATTTAATTTTTTTCTGAAAAATACCGATATGTGTACGATTTTGCTGGGTGAAAACAGCGACAGACGATTTGTAACGCAGCTTTTAGATATGGGGCAGGAAATGTGCATCCAAATATACAGTCCCAAATACCCAAAGGCATCAGAAAAAGATATCACAATGTTCTACAATTTTATCGCATCAGGGTGTATCGGGTTACTTCAATATTGGATCAATAATGGTATGACTATGCCGGTGGATGAAATTTCTGTTGTTATAGAGAATATTATCTCCGGCGCGGAAAGATTCTTTAAGAAATAGCCCTTTGGATTACTTATAATGAAACCCTACAGTTGAATTTCCTGCAGGGTTTTTCATTGGAGGCGCCATCCGGATTTGGACCGGAGAATAGAGGTTTTGCAGACCTCTGCCTTACCACTTGGCTATGGCGCCGTATTATAAAATGGATGAAATATCTCTTTACAAAAAAATGGAGCGGGTTACGAGATTCGGACTCGCGACTTTCACCTTGGCAAGGTGACACTCTACCACTGAGTTAAACCCGCATTTCATATTCGCCTTGGATATTAAAAAGCCGGATACCGGGATTCCATTGATTTAAATACCGATATCCGGTTTTTTGGCGACCCGGAAGGGGCTCGAACCCTCGACCTCCAGCGTGACAGGCTGGCATTCTAAACCAACTGAACTACCGGGCCATATTGATCCTGGTGGGAACTACAAGGCTCGAACTTGTGACCCCCTGCTTGTAAGGCAGGTGCTCTCCCAGCTGAGCTAAGCTCCCTCATTTCCTCCCGGACGAGAGGCAATAATCAGTATACATTGATTAAAAACCAAAGTCAATAGAAAACGTTATAAAAAATCCTGTTTCAATAATCCCTTAAAGAGCGTCGTTATAACGCTTTAAGAACTTATTCCAAAATGAAAAACCCCGGCAATACTGCCGGGGTTTGAAGGCTAAATCAACTTATTAAGTCGACAGGTTTACTCAGCCCTTTGTACGTTGGCTGCCTGAGGACCTTTTGCTCCTTCAACAACCTCAAACTGAACTTCCATGCCTTCTTCCAGTGTCTTGAATCCTTCCATGTTGATCGCTGAGAAATGAACAAATACGTCATTTCCATTCTCTCTCTCGATGAATCCGAAACCTTTTTCTGCGCTAAACCATTTTACCTTACCCTTTTCCATACTGTCGTGCTCCTTCTAAAAATTACTTTTATTTGGATTACAGACTGACCTGTTGCTATCAACAAAAATAATCAATCCCACCAAACTCCGCTTAGTCTAACATACAGCGCAGGTTTTGTCAACTGTTTGCGATCTTTTTTTTACTAGTGCCAAAATCAGGCATTCCAGCGGTACTTGTCAAGATCGATCGTTCCCTCGTCCGTAAACTCTATCCCCTCAACAGCCAGCATGTGCCTTTGCGCTTCCATTCCTCCGAAAGCAAATCCTCCGCTCAGCTCCCCGTTCCTGTTCACTACTCTGTGACACGGAACTTCACCCCTGTAAGGATTCGAGTGCAGCGCCCATCCCACATATCTTGATTTCCTTGGCTCGCCGATAATTTGCGCGATCTGTCCGTATGTTGCCACTTTACCTTCAGGTATTCTCCTGACGGCATCATAGACTCTTTCAAAAAAGCCCATCTTTTTCTCCCGGAATTATTTCATTTCCTGATTTCCTCGATTGCTTTTTGTAACTGGAGATCTTCTTCCGGCGGCACCTGAGATATATAATATCCCTCATATTTTTCATCAAGTTCGGAAACTATATCAGGCACTACACCAACTTCATGTATGCTGGTGCCTGACGGAGTGTAATATCTGGCAATGGTTATTTTCAGCCCCGAACCGTCATCAAGCGGAATAATTATCTGGACCAGTCCCTTCCCAAAAGAAGTTGTCCCTATAATAGTTCCCTTTCTGTAATCCTTAACTGCTCCGGCAAGGATTTCTGAGGCGCTGGCGCTATTTCCGTTTATCAGAACAACAAGGGGGACCTCGAGCTCTGTTTTATCCGAATATTCGATTTCCTGAGTTTTCTGCCTGTCTTCGGTGTAGACGATTATCCCCTCAGGCACAAGCCTGTCCGCGATCTCCACGACCTGATTGTAGTCGCCGCCCGGATTGTCCCTTAAGTCAATTATAATCCCTTCAACTCCCTTATCCAGCAAATCATCAAGGTTTTCATTGAAATCGTTTGCTGCCGACCCGTCAAACATAAGCATTTTTATATACCCGATATTTCCTTCAAGCACCTTGCTCATAACGTTTACGGTTTTTATTCTCTTTCTTGTAACAGTTAATTCAATTTCCCTGTCCTCCGAAGGTCTGTATATTGTCAGACCTACATCTGTTCCCTCGATGCCTTTTATCTTGCTTATGATAACGTCTGCCGCGCCTATTTCAGTGGCTTCGACACCGTCGACCGCAACGATCTTGTCTCCGGGCATTATGCCCGCCTCCTTTGCGGGAGAACCCTCATAAGCCTCTATAACATCCAGATAACCGTTTTCATCCTCACTGACAAGCACGCCGATCCCGACATAGCTTCCTTGCGCATGTTCCGTGTAAAGCTGCATTTCTTCCCCGGTCATGTAAACAGTGTAAGGGTCATCCAGCGAATCCGCCATCCCCGCTGCAGCACCCTCAACAAGTATATCTTCGTCAAAGTCCGTGTAGAAATACTGCTTCAGGAGATCCTTGACCTGATTCACCTTTTTAACATTTGCCTTCTCTACTCCATCAGGGTTGAATGTTATGGAATATCCGTCTGTATTCGTTTTATATTTGTCAAGCAGCAATATGGCGGTTATGAACGTCACAGAAGACGTCAGAAGTATAAGAGCGATGGCTCCGATCACGATATGTCTTTTTTTGATCAATTTGCATTTCCCCTTTGCTGTTGTATAAAAATATAACCCGGACTTGGTCCGGGTTTATTTGGCTGAATCGCCTTATGCCTTAGTTTTTGATTAGATATTTTCCGTTTATCGGATTGACCGGTTCCCCGTTCTCTCTTATCTCAAAGTGAAGATGCGGACCTGTTGACAATCCTGTGCTGCCGACATTCGCTATTATCTGGCCTTTTTCGACAGCCTGGCCGACCTTTACATTGATCTTGCTGCAATGCGCGTAGAGCGAGGTGATTGTCTTTCCGTCAAGCACGCCGTGATCTATAATCACGCAATATCCGTAACCGCTTCTCCAGCCGGCGGAAATCACTGTTCCCTTGTTTGCCGCAACGATCGAAGCGCCGTATTTTCCTCCTATGTCAACGCCCATATGCATTTTGTACACCTTTAATATCGGATGAAGCCTGTTTCCGAAACCGGAGTGGACCTCGTAGTCGCTTGGAAGCGGCCATGCCATAGTACCTCCGGCATATTTCATCTTGCTTCTTAGCTCCTTGATCATCTGAGTAATTTTTCTTGACTCTTCCATAAGGTTGTCAAGATCTTTTTCAAGCTTTTTCAAATATGTTTCCTGATATTCAAGTTTGGCGGTTACTTCATTTCTGTTTGACAATATCGAGTTGATCCTGTCTATCTGCGCTGCCGCTTCGCTTTCAAAATATGAAAGTTCCTCCATTTTGATGGTTTTCTTGAATTCTATGTCGTTTTTCAATACATTTATTTCCTCTATGAGTTTGTCGTTCTCTTCCGCTACAGAAGTAATGACCTCGATTCTTTGGAAGAAATCAAGTATGCTTTTAGATTCAAACAGGATATCGAAAATAGATACCGTCGAATATTCGTACATGACGCGCAATCTTTGCTTTAGTCTTTCGATTTGGGTTTTGTATTCTTCTTCAGAAACGGCAAACTCATCTTCCACAGCTTTTATCTTCTCTGTTATTGCCGCAAGGTCTGTTTCGATTTGCGCATAGACCCGGCGCTGTTCTTCTTCATCCATTGCGAGTTGTTCTTGAGCTTGCTTCAGATACGCCGCTGCCTCTTCCGCTTTTTTGATCGCACTTTGCGTTTTGGAGATCTCATTGCTTGTCTTCACGCCGGCTTGCTGATATTCCTCAAGTTCCGTCGCATAAAGAGGCGCCGCGCAAGTTATGATCATCACGATTACAAGTAAAAACAGTAAAAGTTTTTTCAAACCGTTAACCTCCTCTTTTATCTGAAAAGCGGCTTCTCAACGTAATGATATCCCTTTGCCGCATATATTTCAAGTATACTCTTAAAGTAGTCCCGAAGCAGCCCCGGCACATCACACCTTGAGGTATTTTCTCATTGATAAAATGCTCCCCAAGGCTCCTACGAGCATCCCGAGTATCGAGTAAAAAAATGCAAGTCCCAATGCAATTTCCTGAACCGTCGCCAGCTTGAGCAGGTCTGTTCCGAAATTGACGATATTGGCGTTCAGGTATTCGTAAAGCTCCTTATAGGCGTAGCAAGTACCGACATACGCGACTGCCGAGCCGATCACCCCTATAACGATCCCCTCGATCACGAAGGGCCATCTTATAAACCAATCAGCCGCTCCGATGTACTTCATTATGCTTATCTCATGTTTTCTCGCAAATACCGTTAACTTGACTGTGTTTGAAATTATAAAAACCGCAACCAGGAAGAATACTGCAATAAGAATAACGCTTATCCCCTGAACCCACTTGCCGACTGAGATGATAAATCCGATCCATTTTTGAGAATATTCCACCTTTGCCACTCCGTAAACTTTCGAAATTTCCTGTACAAAGGTGCTGCTGTTTTCAGGATCCTGAAGTTCTACCATGAATCCGGGTCTCAAAAAATCCCCTTCCCCGAAGCCTTCAAGAATATCGGCATTTTCTCCGAGTATCTCTTTTACCTGTTCGAGTGCATATTCCTTTGAAAGAAATTCATAGCCCGCCACATGCGCGTTTCCATTTAGGTAGTCAGCTATCAGATCCACTTCATAGTCCGCAAGGTTTTCGTCTGCCCAAACTACTACATGGGGTTGTTCTTTCAGTAATCTTGTGTTTATGTTCAAATCATAGATGATAACGTAGAATACGCCGAATACCAAAAGCGAGACTATGATGATGCTTATCGATGCAAGACTCATCAGCTTGTTTCTGAAGACATTTTTTGCGCCTTCTTTAATTAGATAGCTGGCAGTGTGAAGCTTCATCCCCGTAAAGGCCTTTCTGCTCGTCTCTGTATATTTCACCGTTGCTTAGAGCAATAACGCGTTTCTTCAGAGTATCAACAATGGTTTTTTCATGCGTGACTACTATGACTGTTGTGCCCCTGCTGTTTATCTCGCAAAGCAGATTCATTATCTCGAGTGAAGTATCGGGGTCAAGATTACCTGTAGGCTCATCTGCTATAAGGAGAGACGGATTGTTCACTATGGCTCTGGCGAGTACCACCCTTTGCTGTTCCCCGCCTGAAAGCTGATCAGGATATGCATTCGCCTTTTTCGCAAGTCCGACAAGGGAAAGTACCGAAGGAACCTGCCTCCTGATTTCCTTTGGAGTGGCTTCGGTTATCTGCATCGCATATGCGACATTTTCAAATGCTGTTTTATGCGGAAGAAGTCTGAAATCCTGAAATACTATGCCGATATTTCTTCGAAGATACGGAATGTCATAGGGATCCATTCCTTTAAGCTCGATACCGTTGACGAAAATTTCACCGTCTGTCGGATCTTCCTCTTTTATCATTAATTTTATTATGGTTGTTTTACCGGAACCGGTTAGACCGACAAAAAAAACGAACTCGCCTTTTGTTATGTTGAAGCTGGCATCGCTTAATGCTAAAACGCCGTTAGGATATCTTTTTGAGACCTGATCGAAGACTACCATTGCATCCCATCCAAACTGTTATCATTAGTAAAATATATTCGGTTGTGAGTGTCCGCCGCTGATGCCTGTACTATATATTATTATTTAATGCATCATCTTTGTCAAGATTTCTTTTTACCAATAGAGCTGTTTTGAAGGCGACCGCATCGTCAAATTCCCTCAAGTCAAGACCTGTGGCTTTCTTTATCTTCTCAAGCCTGTAAATAAGCGTGTTTCTGTGAATGTAAAGCAGCCTTGCAGTTTCACTTATATTCAGATTATTTTCAAAAAGCTTCTGTATTGTGATCAGCGTTTCATTGCCCAAGGATTCAAGATCATTTTTTTTGAATACTTCCCTGACAAACAGTTTTGATGAAGATGCCGGAAGATCGTATATCAGTCTTCCAAGTCCAAGTTTTTCATAGTTAACGACCGTTTTCTCGTTTTCAAAAATGCTTCCTATGCGCTGCGCTGTCTTCGCCTCTGCAAACGAGCGCTTGATCTCCCCGAAGTCATTTGCGACTGCGCCGATGCTGACCTTTGCATTGACCATAAGCTCGGTATTCAATGTGTCAACTATGCTTTTGGCGTTCTCCTCGAAGTTCCCGGCGTTTTCTTTGGCGCGTACCTGCCTGACCAGAACCGTATTCCCCTCGTGTTCGGATATGATATTTCTGTTCCTGTCAGGGAAAAGATTCCTTA
Organism: Eubacteriales bacterium; assembly: GCA_028703215.1. GTDB lineage: Bacteria > Bacillota > Clostridia > Acetivibrionales > STF1-152 > STF1-152. The sequence continues at coordinate 13,588 of JAQVNH010000002.1, read as the reverse complement.
TCATTTCCCCTGTTCCGGAAATAGCTTCTTTTTTGGTTTTAATCAAAAAAACGATCCATTTTGCAGAAGGGTCCAGCTGCAATTTTTTCGCAAGTGCAAAAACATCGTCGGCCGGGATCTTATCGGCGAGGATCGCATTCAAAAATCCGGCTTTATCAAGTTTTTCATCGCGGGATAGCATGATGTTTTGAATATTTATAGCCGCAAGCTCAAGAATTTTTTTGCTGCTTTGATTTTTTGACCGCAAAAATATGAAGAGATCCGTTTTGCCGCTGACGGGAACTTTGTAATATGATACATCGCCAAAGCGGCAATAGCTGCATTCCGAGACCGACATTGCTTCAACGGCAGCGGCGCGGTCATTGCCCTCCTCATCCTTGTTTGAGCACACCAGGACGATTCCGGTTTCATTGATGACGCCAAAATCGGTTCCCGCTATTTCAGCAACTTGGCAGGCATAAGTTCTTAAAGCTTTCAGCGACAATTGAATTCCTCCGTTTCAATTATACATTAAAAACCACGGCCGGAATAATATTTTTAGAATACCTTCAAAAAAGGCACAAAAAAGGCTGCTCCCGTTAAGGAACAGCCCGATATTTGATTTGGAGCTACTGTACTATGACCGCTTCGGTTTCTTTGTCAAATATGTGCACTTTGTTCGTGTCGAGAGCGACTTTGATTTCTTCGTCAGGAATCAATTTTACGCCGGGTTTTACTCTGGCTGTAAAATAAGTATCTCCCGATTTCAAATAAACAAGCGCTTCGGAGCCAAGATTTTCAACCACTTCTACATTCGCCGTTATTATTGCATCAGAGAAATTCTCCAGATCTTCATCTTCAATAAGGAAGTTCTCTGGCCTTATCCCCATCGTCACCTCTTTGCCGATGTAATCGGTATTGGCTATTGCAGCTGCTTTATCGGGAACAAGCCTTATTCTGTTTTTGTCATACAGCATGTAGACATCTTCGCCGTCTTTCTCCAGTACAACGTTAACAAAATTCATTTGTGGACTCCCTATAAATCCGGCCACAAACATATTCACCGGTCTGTCATAAAGCGCCTGGGGAGAATCAACCTGCTGAATGATGCCGTCTTTCATGACAACTATTCTTGTACCCATCGTCATGGCTTCAGTCTGGTCATGCGTGACATATACGATAGTTGTCTGAAGTCTTTTGTGAAGCTTGCTGATCTCGATCCTCATCTGGACTCTGAGCTTGGCGTCAAGATTCGACAGGGGCTCATCCATGAGGAATACTTTGGGGTGGCGGACTATGGCGCGTCCCAAAGCAACTCTCTGTCTTTGTCCTCCGGAAAGCGCCTTCGGCCTCCTGTCGAGAAGATGCTCTATCTCAAGTATTTTTGCCGCTTCATGAACCTGTTTATTGATTTCTTCTTTCGGGGTTTTTCTCAGTTTCAGCCCGAATGCCATATTCTCAAAAACAGTCATATGCGGATAAAGCGCATAATTCTGAAATACCATTGCGATATCCCTGTCTTTTGGCTGGACATCATTTACGAGTTTTCCGTCTATGAAAATCTCACCCTCTGTAATTTCCTCAAGTCCCGCCACCATTCTGAGAGTGGTAGTTTTTCCGCATCCCGAAGGACCTACAAGGATAATGAATTCCTTATCGTCGATATCAAGGTTAAAATCATTGACAGCAACTACGCCGCCTTGCTTGTCCTCGTATTTTTTCATTACACCCACCAATTTTACATGAGCCATTCTTCTACCTCCGCTTTTTATCGATTGATATGGTAAAGTTCCGTCCCGTATTGTAATATAACACTGCAAAGTTACATTTTCATCTGTATTTTCTACAAAAATCGCCGCATAACTTTGTGAGTTTGCATAACATTTGCATTACGTTTGAAAAATTACTATTGCATTATTATGCATACAAATGTATAATTATAAATAATTTAGATCTGCTGATTTATAAATTACAAATCGGATGTGAAATGTTATGAAGAAAATTGCTGTCATCGGGGCAACCGGATATGTCGGATCAGAAATCGTAAGACTGCTGGGAAATCACCCGGGAGTAAACCTTTCGCTTCTTGTCTCCGGCACCAACGCTGGCAAAAAGATCTCTCAGGTCTACCCTTCTTTAAGAAATATCGTTGACCTCGAGTGCGAAGAATTAAATCTTGCATTTCAAGTCGATAGGGCGGATATCTTTATCACGGCGCTTCCCCACGGCGTATCAAAAGATGTTATACCGGAACTTCTGAAAATGGGCAAAAGGGTAATTGACCACAGCGGGGATTTCAGATATAAGGATGTCAAAGTGTATGAGCGCTGGTACGGAATTTCCCACGGCATGCCTGAGCTCTTGGAGAAATCAGTCTATGGGCTTCCCGAGCTTTACAGAGACAAGATAAGGGCTGCCGGGCTTGTGGCGAATCCCGGATGTTACCCCACAAGCGCGATACTTGCGGCAGCTCCGATACTGTCCGCAAAACTTGCTGAAACCGAAAATATAATCATTGATTCTGCTTCAGGTATTACCGGAGCAGGGAAAAAAGCGGACCTTGCATATAATTACGCTGAGTGCGCCGAAAGCTACAAGGCATATTCTATCGGTACGCACAGGCATACTTCCGAAATCGAGCAGGAGCTTGGTTTCATTGCCGGCAAAGAGGTTCTCGTCTCCTTCACCCCCCATCTTCTTCCAATCAAAAGAGGCATATTGTCGACGATATATATGAATCTCTCGAAGAAAATATCGACCGGAGAATTACTTGAAGTATACAATGAATATTACAGGAATGAATTTTTTGTGAGGATTCTGGATGAGGGAAAGATGCCTGAGATCAAATATACGACGGGCTCGAATTTTATAGACATCGGCGTCACGGTCGACCAGAGATTGAACAGGGCAGTAATAGTCTCTTCCCTTGACAATCTTGGCAAAGGCGCTGCGGGACAGGCAGTGCAGGATCTTAATATTATGTGCGGGTTGGACGAAAAAACCGGACTGAGCCACCCCGGTTATTAGCATAATACATTTTTTGGAAAGCATATCCACAGGAGGCAGTTGAATGGAAGCACTTATCAAGAACGCAAAAATACTTATCGAAGCGTTGCCTTATATCCAAAAGCTTAACGGTAAAACCGTTGTGATAAAATACGGCGGCAATGCCATGATAAACGATGAGCTTAAGCATTCAGTGATAGAGGATATAACTCTCCTCAAATTCATCGGAGTCAATCCGGTCATCGTTCACGGCGGAGGCCCCGATATTACTTCTATGATGAACAAGCTCGGGCTGGAAAGCAGATTCGTTGACGGACTCAGAGTAACAGGCTCTGAAACAATGGAAGTCGTGCAGATGGTGCTGATGGGTAAAACAAACAAGGAAATCGTTTCAATGATAAACCAGAAGGGCGGCAATGCAGCCGGCTTTTGCGGAATAGACAGCAATTTGATCGAGTGCGAGCAGTATAAGCCGGTGATTGACGGGAAGGAACTCGACATAGGATTTGTAGGAAGGATAACCTCAGTCAACTCCAAGCTGGTAGAAATACTCGCGAAGGATGAATACATACCGGTCATCGCTCCGATAGGCATAGGAAAAGACGGCCGGAGCTATAATGTAAACGCCGATACCGTTGCCGGCGAGATCGCAAAAGCGCTCAAAGCCGAAAAACTTGTCATGCTTACAGATGTCGAAGGAGTTGAAAACGGCAGCGGCGGAGAGATAATACCTGCTCTTACTTCTGCGGAGGTGTACGAGCTTATTGACAAAAAAATAATAATCGAAGGCATGATCCCGAAAGTCCTTGGATGCTTGAAGGCTGTCGAAGAGGGAGTCAGCCGCGCGCATATAATAGACGGAAGAATACCGCATTGCATACTTCTTGAGATATTTACCGACAAAGGCATTGGAACAATGATAATGAAGGGTGATAAAACAAAATGAACATCAGGGAAATAATTGAAACAGACAAAAAATATTTTATGAACACTTTCGGAGACAGGACGCCCGTTTGTTTTGAATACGGAAAAGGCATGCATCTTTGGGATACAGACGGCAAAAAATACACAGACTTCCTTGCGGGCATAGCGGTATCAGGCCTCGGGCATTCGCACCCCGCGCTTGTAAATGCCATAAGGGAGCAGGCTGGAAAGGTCATCCACACATCCAGTTTGTACTATATAGAAAAGCAGGCTCTTCTGGCAAAAAAGATCGTGGAAATATCATGCGCCGATAAAGTATTCCTGGCAAACAGCGGCGCGGAGGCAAATGAAGGAGCTATCAAGCTCGCGCGCATTTTCTTCAAGAAGCGTGGCGAGGACCACAAATATGACATCATCACCCTGAAGAAATCTTTCCACGGCAGAACGCTAACCACCACCGCCGCAACCGGCCAGCAAAAATATCAGGGGCCTTATGTCCCTCTCACTCCGGGATTCCGCCATGTTGCGGGAAATGACATTGAAGCGCTCAAAGCAGAAATCGACGAGAGCACATGCGCGGTCATGCTCGAACCCATACAGGGCGAGGGCGGAGTAAATCTTTCTGATTATCAATACCTGAAAGATGTAAGGGAACTTTGCGACAAGTTTGGGATCTTTCTCATAGTCGATGAAATCCAAACAGGCATGGGCAGGACCGGAAAATTATTCGGATACGAGCATTTTGACATAAAACCGGATATATTCACATTAGCCAAGGAGCTCGGAGGAGGGTTCCCTATAGGGGCACTGTGCGCGAGAGGAAAGGCGGCAGGCGCTTTCGAGCCCGGCGACCATGGGTCCACATTCGGAGGCAATCCGCTTGCCTGCGCAGCCGCGCTTGCAGTCATAGAAACAATGGAAAAGGAAAAACTTGTTGAAAATTCATATAATGTCGGCAATTATTTTATGACCGGCTTAAAATCGCTCGCGCTGAAGCACCCTGTCATCGGCGAGGTCAGGGGCATGGGTCTGATGCTCGGGATGCAGCTCAAAATCCCCAAAGCCGTAGAGATAAGAAACAAATGCTTTGACAGGGGCTGGCTCGTGGGAAGCATCGGAAACAATATCATACGTATGCTGCCCCCGCTCATCGTAACTAAAAAAGATGTTGACGGCTTGCTGATGATACTTGATGAAGTTATTTCCGAAACAGAAATACCGGAGGCCTGAAATGAAACATTTGCTTAGCATCGCAAAGCTGGATACCAAGGATATCGAAGATATATTCTCCCTGACCGCCAAATTTAAAAACGATCTCAAAAACGGCATACCGCACAGGCTTCTTGAAGGTAAAACGCTAGCCATGATTTTTTCAAAAAGCTCGACACGAACGCGCGTTTCGTTTGAAACCGGGATGTACCAGCTCGGCGGACATGCAATATTTCTGAGCACTGCCGAGATACAGCTTGGAAGAGGAGAAAGCGTCCGTGACACGGCCGGAGTTCTTTCAAGATATGTCGATGGCATAATGATAAGGACTTACAGGCAAAGTGATGTCGAAGACTTTGCCAGCTTCGGCAGCATTCCGGTCATCAACGGTCTCACTGATCTTCTTCACCCATGCCAGGTTCTTGCCGATCTGTTCACGGTCCTGGAGCATAAAGGACCTCTGAAGGGATTAAAACTGGCATACGTCGGGGACGGCAACAATATGGCTAATTCTCTTCTGAACGGCTGCTCAAAGCTTGGCATAAATGTTTCCGTCGCCACTCCTCGCGGGTATGAGTGTGATGAAACAATTGTTGCGAACGCTAAAATCATCGCGCATGAAACAGGCTCGACCGTCAATATTACTCTGGATCCCTCAGAAGCTGTAAAGGATGCCGACGTGGTTTATACCGATACCTGGGTGAGCATGGGACAGGAAAAGGAAAAGTCTCAGCGTCTCCGGATATTTCTGCCTTATCAGGTCAACAAAAAACTGTTTTCGGAGGCAAAATCCGATGCGATATTCCTCCACTGTCTGCCCGCCTACAGGGGTTGTGAAGTGACAGATGATATCATCGACAGCCCTCATTCGGTTATTTTTGACGAGGCCGAAAACAGGCTGCATGTGCAGAAGGCTATAATGGCGATCCTTTTGGGGGCGTAATGATGGATTATTCGTACAACATCCGCAAGGCTGTTGAATCAGACGCAGCTGATATCCATAAAGTATTGCAGGAATCCTTTGTGAAATATATGAGGGATGCGGGGATTTCCGGTACTGTGGATGCCCTCGAGGAAACAGAGGACGACATCAGGAGGGATATTCTTTCGAAAGAGGTTTTTATAGCCTTTATCGATGGTGTCCCTGTGGGAACCATCAGGGTTGAGATCCTCCCCGATGACTCCGCTTATATAACCAGATTTGGCGTAATACATTCGTTTCAGGGCAGCGGGATCGGCAAATCCCTCATTGGTCTTGTAGAAAAATACCTCAAATCAAGGAACATCAAAAAGGCCTTCCTGTATACCGCCTCAAAGTATTCTGATCTCGTAAGGTTTTATTACGGGAGGGGATTCTATATCGAATCCGTTTCCTCCGACCGCGGATATCTCAGGGCAAAAATGGTCAGGGACTTCGCCTGAAAATTTGTCTGACACTTCGTCTGACATGTAATGATTTTCAGCGGTCGGTTAAAAAAACATTCCGACGTTTTTAGCTGTTTAATCCGGCTGTTTTATCCTCTTACGATATGATCCTTCAAGAACCTGCTCAGCGGTTTATAAAGCAGCCCTACGATAATCGAATTAAGCCCCGCTTTAATAAGGTTGAAAGGCAGTATGACCGGAACTATCGAGGCAACAACGGCATCATACGGAGCTCCCCAGAACCGGACAGTAAAAAACAGATTTGTCGGCACCATGATTGCTGTCATTGAGAGCGCGCCTGCGATAAGCGCAATTATCGCGCCTTTTCTTGAATGGATGAATTTGTATATCGTACCTGCGACTAAAACAAGCGTTCCGGTTGCGATAACATGCATGACAAATCCTACCCAGCCGCTTGCAGCGCTTACCGTAAAGGCCTGTATTGCAGACACAACAAGCGTAATGACAAACCCCGCGGCAGGTCCGTACATGAATGCCCCTATGAGGATCGGGACGTCAGCCATTTCGTATTCAAGCCACGGAGCCGCAGGAATGATAGGCAGCCTGGGCCATATCATGAGGACTATGCCCATAGCGGATAGTATCGCCATTCTCACAAGTTTTTTTACATTTGTCTTTCTCATAATGCGCCTCCCGTTTTACCTTATGTAAAATAAAAACCCTGAAGAAAAATCTTCAGGGTATATCGCGCGCGCTGCACACTTCTTCCATCCAGACTTTACTGTCGGCCCCGGAATCTAACCTGGTCTGCTTTCGCTCGCGGGCTAAAGGCATTTGCGCCTCATTACCGCCGATCGGGAATTTCACCCTGCCCTGAAGATATTCTGTTTTACAATATTTTAACATTAAAAATCAAAAGGTCAATAGGCACATGTTATATTAACAAGATTCTTTTTTTTGCCGCCGGTTTCAGTTCACTGCCAAAAAAGGATCACTGCCCGTGTTTTTGAAAGCCCTCCCCGAGAACTTCCCTGGCATCTGTCAGTATCATAAACGCTTTGTCGTCGATCGATCTGACGATCCTTTTGAGCTGCGGGAGCTGTCCTTTTTGCACAACACAGAATAAAACCCTCTTATCCTCGCCTGTGTACATCCCTACCCCGTTAAGGCTTGTGACTCCCCTGTCCAGTTCCTCGAGAATGTGTCCGGCAATGATGTCCGATTTATCCGAAATGATATAAATCGATTTCGCGAAATTTATGCCCTCGATGATACTGTCCATTATTTTAGTCGTAATGAATATTGAAACCACCGCATATAACCCCAGAAGGAAGCTCTTGAATACCACAGAGGCAAATATTATGATGATCATGTCGACCAAAAGCAGCATCTGACCGAGAGTAAGGGAAGGTGCAAAATGATTGATAATCTTAGCAACAAGATCGGTGCCTCCTGTAGTCGCTCCGGATTTAAATACCAGCCCGATGCCTATGCCCATCAGGGCTCCGCCGAAGACCGAATAAAGCAATATGTCCGGAGAAAGCTCGGTTCCGGAAGACACAAGATATTTCCCCACAAATATGTCTGTAAAAGGTTTAAGGAGGTCGGTCACTATTGAAAGCAGCGCTGTTCCGAAAATTGTCCTGAAAAGAAAGCTTTTTCCGATATACTTGTACCCGATGGCAAACAAAGGGATATTCATCATTAGCATCAGAACGCCGACCGGGATTTTCTGCCCGATAAGATAGTAGATAACTGTGGATAACCCCGCAAAGCCTCCGGGAGCTATCCTAAACGGCACAAGGAAAACATCTATCGAGATTGCCGTAATGATGCAACCCGAAATTATCATCAAATAATCTTTCCAGCTGTCCAAAAAATTCTTTTTTAACACTTTTCCCCTCTTGGCGACATCGCATGAACACCCGCGACCGCCAAAGATATTATACCCGCGCAGTTATGCTTTGTCCACAGCCATCAATTTTGTTGACATTTACGATATCAATAAATAAACTGATGATGATGATTCGAAAACGCGTATTTTAGCAATCGTCCGGAATTACGGAGGTATAGATGAAGGTCCTTCATATGATTGGCGGCGGAGACGTCGGGGGAGCCAAAATCCATGTTCTGTCTTTGGTTAAAGAACTCGGCAAGTATATCGATGTAAAAATAATCGCGCTGCGTCCCGGCGAGTTTACCGAAGATGCAAAAAAAATGGGCATTGACATCGAGGTCGTAAATTCCCATAACTTTATCTCTGATCTTCGAAAAATCCTGGGAATAATCAGATCCGGCGGATATAGTATCGTTCATTCGCATGGAGCAAAGGCAAATATGTTCTCATTTCTTGTGAGACGCCGCACCGATATCCCCACGGTCACAACTGTTCACAGCGACTACCGTCTCGACTATCTGCACAGCTTCTGGAAGAGGTATACCTTCGGCCTCATAAATACCATCGCACTGCGTTTTGTGGATTACCATGTCACAGTTTCAAATAGATTCAAAGACATGCTGATCGAGAGACAGTTTGATTTTGAAAATATTTATACCGTCTATAACGGCATGGATTTCAACATAGACCTCCCAAAGTATTCAAAAGACGAGTTCATTGAAAAATTCGGGCTTGACGTCGCCGCCGATGATGTGCTTGTCGGGATTCTCGCCCGCCTTGTCCCCGTAAAAGGCGTAAACACTTTTATTGAGGCTGCGGCAGCTGTCGCGGAAAAAAACAGCAAGGTCAAATTCCTTGTCGGAGGAGACGGAGAGGACAGGAAGAAACTTGAGCGCAAGGTCAGATCCCTTCGTCTTCAGAAAAAAGTCTTCTTCCTCGGCTGGATCCGCGATTCATATGAATTTTTATGCAATATAGATATAAATGTTCTTTCTTCTCTTAGCGAAACCTTTCCATATTCGATCCTTGAGGGAGTAAAGGCAAGGAGAGCTACAATCAGCACAAATGTGGGAGGAATACCCGACCTCATCGACAACGGACGAAACGGATTTCTATTCAACCCCGGAGATCATCGGGAACTGGCGCGATATATACTCGAATTGGCTCAGGACAGACGCAAAAGGCAAAGCATGGCGGAAAAGCTTTATTCAAAGGCGGAAAGCAATTTTTCGCTTGACTCTATGTGCAAGACCCAGCTTGATATATACAGGTCGATAGTTCAAAGGGGCATTGCCGCAAAAGACAGTAAAAGGCATTATGACGCGATAATTTCCGGATACTACGGATTTAAAAACATCGGAGATGACGCGATGCTGATGAAAATTCTTGACGACCTCAGGAAATATAAAAAGGATCCGAGATTTGTTGTGTTGTCAAATGATCCTGTGGAAATACGTAAAACATACGGGATCAATTCCATAAACAGAATAAATATTCCAAAGATCATCCGAACCATGAAGAATTCCGACCTTTTTCTTTACGGAGGAGGAACTTTGATCCAGGAGAGCACAAGCACCCGCTCCCTTTTTTATTATCTCCTGATCATATGGGTGGCCAAAAAGATGGGCCTCAATGTAATGCTGTACGCCAACGGAATTGAGCCTATAAACAAGTATATCAACAGGAAGCTCACGCAAAAGGTCATGAACGGTATCGATCTGATAACGCTCAGAGAGGAAGAATCTGCAAAGGTCCTGCAAAAACTCGGGATAGACAAGCCCGGAATAGTCGTTACCGTGGACCCGGCTTTCAACATCGAGCCTGCCCCCCCCGCAAGGGTCTCTGAAATTTTTTCTGATGAAGGCATGGGCGAGGAAGGTCCGTTTATCGGATTTTCCGCCAGAAAATGGGACGGATTCAGGCATAATGAAGAGGCTTCCGCCGTTATTGCGCTTGCGGAAGCGGCAGACCATATGGCAATCCGATATAACGCAAAACCCGTATTTATACCCATGCAGCCAAAGGACATAGCAATATTGGACAATATCGTTTCAAAAATGAAGAAAAATGCATTTGTACTGAGAAAGAAATACAGCGTCAGGGAAGTTCTCGGAATCACTTCCCGCATGGAAATAATGGTCGGCATGAGGCTTCACTCGCTTGTCTTTGCGGCAAGTCTCGGTATCCCCGTGGTCGGACTCGTTTATGAGCCGAAGGTAGATTCGTTTCTCAAGTATATAGGCCAGTCTGATGCTTCAGCGGGGAGTGTAAAACATCTTGACGGATCCAAGCTGATAGCCCTGCTCGATGATACATGGAATCGCAGAGACAAAATCAGCGCTGAAATACTAGAAGTCACAAAGGATCTTAAGGCAAAAGCTCTTGTAAATGCAAGCCTTGCGGCCGGATTGATGCGGGAGGCTCATAATAAAAGACGGCCTTCGGGAAAGGACGGCGCTGATGAGAAAAACGGTTGATATCCTTGGAGTCAGCATAGACAGCATAACAATGGATGATGCTTGCGAGAAAATCAACGGATTCCTTGAAGGCGGCGAAACACGGACAGTTTTCACACCCAATTCCGAAATAATCATGGCCGCCCAGCGCGACAAAACGCTTAAAGATATTCTTAACAGCGGGGATCTTGTTGTGGCTGATGGAGCAGGAGTAGTTCTCGCCTCTTCCATATTGGGCGAAAAAGTCCCCGCAAAAGTATCCGGAATAGATATCATAAGAAAACTGTTTGCCGACGCCAATCCCTTCGTTTCATTTTTCTTGTTGGGCGCAAAGCCCGGGGTTGCGGAGCTCGCAGAGCAAAAACTGATTCAGGCCCATCCCGGTATAAATATTGCCGGCACACATCACGGGTATTTCGATGAAAAAGAAGAGGATCTCATAATCGCCGAAATCAACGATTCAGGGGCAAATGTTTTGCTTGTGGCACTCGGCGCGTCAAAACAGGAAAAATGGATCAATGAAAATAAAAGCAAACTTAAAGCAAAGGTATGCATAGGCGTTGGCGGGAGCCTTGATGTTTTTGCCGGCAAGGCCCGTCTTGCTCCGGAATTCATACGCAAAGCGGGGTTCGAGTGGCTTTACCGTCTCATCAAGGAACCCCGGAGATTCAAGAGGATGCTTGACCTGCCGAGGTTCATGTTTCAAATCCTGAAAGCCAAATATAAAAGGCGCCGATAACCGTATTCAATGAATTGCTTAAAATAAGATGCCCCTCGTAATATCAGATGTTTGAAAAATCAGATGTTCCGGGTGATCTTATGATCTTAAATTAAGATTTACTCGTTTATCGTGTATTCTCCTCGAATCATAATGAAAATATTTGTTGATGCCTGGATACCTCTCCCGTCATTTCTCGGAAGCAGAAGAAGGTGGTTCTGCGGCAGCGCGTCACCGCTTTTCAAGTCATAGGCCGTGCTCTTGCCCGCCGTAATATCCGCTATGCCATCTCCGTTGATGCCGGAAATCGCAACTGCCTGGCCGCTTCTCAAAATGATTTCAACTCCGCCCTCACCTGCAAGCAGAAGCTGCCCGGCTGTTATTTCGATTACTGTATATCCTTGGGCTGATGATCCTGCGCCGCCCGCCGCAATCTCATCCAAACTCGTTTGCAGAGCTGCAACCTTTGTTGTTAGCTCATTGTTTTGGAACTGGATCGTTCGCATCTTTTCAAGCAAAATATTCAGCTGCTGGTCGACATAGCCTTTTGAAACCAGCGGATCGCCCTCGCTTCCCGGTTCGCTTGTCGCTGCCTGCGCCGCCTGAAAAACAAAGCATACCAGAATTGCGATTATTGCGATAAAATAAAATTTCCCTGACTTTTTCATCTTAAGTATTACCTCCACGGATCTGCATGATTTACGCAGAAATTATATTAGAAAAGCATTCCCAGGTCAAATCATATCAAATAATTCAAGGCATATGCCCTTTGCATTATTTGATATGACTTTCTCCGGAGTCATATCAAATAATTCAATACATCAGTATATCTGCCATTCTTTATGTAGAATCGCGGTATCCTTTTCCCTATCAGCGAAACCACTTCATAGTTTATCGTTTCAGCCCATTCCGCAACATCCTCAGCTGAAATGGCTTTCCCGCCCTGAGTGCCTATGAGCACTACTTCGTCTCCCACCGCGGCTCCGGACTTTAAATCGGTCACATCCACCATGGTCTGGTCCATGCATACACGCCCGACGATAGGCGCGTATTCGCCATTGATGAGGACCTTCCCCCTGTCGCTGAGAAGTCTTGAATAACCGTCCGCATAACCCACGGGGATGGTCGCGATACGCCTCTCCCCTTTTGTTACATAATCGCCGCCGTAGCTGACCGGTATACCGTCCTCAACATTTTTCACAAGTATTATGTCAGCCTTCAGCGTCATAGCCGGTTTGAGCTTCATTATGCCGTGATCGACTTCTTTGGAAGGATAGAGGCCGTACAATATGATACCCGGTCTTACAAGATCAAGGTGCATGTCGGGCAGATCCGTAATTGCCGCGCTGTTTGCGCAATGCTTGACCGGAATCAGGATCCCGATCCTGTTAAGCTCGCTCCAGATGCTCATGAATTTGCTGAACTGCTCATGCGTGTAAGTCTTGTCCTTTTCGTCAGCTGTCGCGAAATGTGTAAACAGTCCCTCGATAATTATTCCCGGCAGCCTGCTGATTCTCTCGATGTTTTTCACTGCGCTGTAGCCGGACATAAATCCGACACGTGTCATCCCCGTATCAACTTTGATATGGATCTTGACCTGAGCGCCTGCCTTAACGGCTGCATCGGACAAAGCCTCTGCAAGGTCGTGGCTGAATACCGTCTGCGTCACATGATGCCTTATTATCTCGTCCGCCCTGACCGGATCGGTATAGCTTAATATCAGGATCGGCGCAGTTATTCCGTTATTCCGAAGCTGAATTGCCTCATCCAGCATTGATACAGCCAGACTTGAGACTCCGTTTTCGAGGAGCGTTTTTGCCACTTCCATTACTCCATGCCCGTAAGCATCTGCTTTTACGACTCCCATTATTTCGGACTTTTTGTCGGTTATCCTGCGTATTTCCCTGACATTATGCGCAATATTGTCGAGATCTATCTCAGCCCATGCTCTGTTAAATTTGTAATCCATCAGGCGCAAAATCCTCCGTTATAATATACTTTTTATCGCTATCG
>JAQVNH010000077.1 GCA_028703215.1 Eubacteriales bacterium | reverse complement strand
GGATGACGATTGTCCCGCGGGTTTTGACCATGTCCCTGCAGGTCTTGAGGTTCCCGCCGGTCTTGCTGTTCCCGTCGTCCATGAACCGCTTCGTTTATCACCGGATGACGATTGTCCCGCGGGTTTTGACCATGTTCCCGCCGGTCTTGCTGTTCCCGCCGGTCTTGCGGTTCCTGCCGGTCTTGCTGTTCCGTTAGTCCTCGCCCCTTCGCGCTTTTCAACGGAGGATGATTGTCCTGCGGATTCTGTTTCTGAGGACGATAGTCCTATACTTTTTTCCGATGATGGTTCTGCCGGTTTCGAAGAAACGATTCCCGCGTTCTCTGCTTCAGCTCCGGAAGAGTCCTTTTCATCCGATACGATATTATCTTTCTCTTGTCGCAAATCATCTTTTTGAATAATTTCTGCGCTTTGCAAATTATCTTTCTCTTTGTTTTCCGCAGCCTGATCCTTTGTCTTTTTTACTTTTTCTTTTACCCCGGCCGCTTTTGCGGGCTTTGCTTCGTCGATGCCGGAACTTGCAGGGATATCAGAAACTTCCGAACGCGATATTCCGGCCGTATCTTCCTTGATATTTGCCGAAGCCTTTACATCTGCTGCGGGAATGACAGGGGAAATGCCTGTTTTTGTTATTTCTTCAACCGTTTGGGCGGCAGCTGTCAAAGACTGTTTCTCGGCAATGCCGGGTTTTGCCGGAATTGATCCGGTAAAACGTTCTCTTACAGGTCTCTGAGCAGATCCCAAATCTCTTTTGAATCCCTTGCGCAAACCCGAATTATCATCAGCCAGTATGATATGTTCGCTTCTTTTTTTTGTAAAACTGTCAGTGTTCTTAAAAGGGGCGCGTTTGATATCCTTCTCTTGAATTCTTCCTCCGAAATCAAGATTTATCTGTGTTTTTTTGATTATACGGGGCCCGCTGGGCGCTCTCGTCGCAGCAGAAGGCTTCTTATAATTTGTCGGAGGCGGAGGCAGTGATTTATCCTGCGAATCGTCATTAGAGTCTGCTTTTCTTTGTATGACTCCGATGTGATTATACAAAGCATCCTTCTGCTCCTCCGTTAAATAACTCATATGGCTTTTGACATCAATATTTATCTCAGCAAGTTTTTCCATTATTCTCTTGCTGTTTGAATTGAGCTCTTTCGCCAAGTCATATATTTTGTATCCTTTTGCGTTGTCTGCCAAAATACTGCACCCCCACGTTTCAATTTAATTCGTTTATCATATGCTGCAACTTTGTTGATATCCCCATGTCAATTATACATATTACGGCTGTATCACCCTTTCCCACTGCATGTCCAATCTCATTTTTCTGTCCGAAAAAAACTGTTTTTACTTCCCTTGCCCTGCACATATCGGAAAACTTTTTCTTAGTGTTATCAGATGCGTCCTGCGCTATAATTGCCAAATGCGCCTTGCCGGATCTGATGGCATTTTCACACATGCTTTCTCCGGTAATCGCTTTACCGGCTTTCCTGGCTATTCCAAGAAACAGAAGTGGCGATCGCATCATTTTGCTTCCCCGATCTCCAACTTAAGTTCATTATATATTTCTTCCGGTATTTTTGCCTCAAGCGCTCTTTCCAAGCCCTTATGTTTCCTTGCATTTTCAAGACAAGAGGAATTTTTGCAGATATAAGCTCCTCTGCCATTGCTTTTTTTTGTTTTGTCTACCGAAATCTCATTTTCCTTATTCTTCACTATTCTGATCAGCCCGGCTTTTGGTTTCATTTCCCTGCACCCGATACACATGCGCTCAGGTGCTTTTCTTATTTTCAAGCTGCTTCACTCCCCGATCGTCTGAATCTCTGAATCCGTCTTATATATTCTTTTCAGCTTCTTCATTGTCGGCTATTTCATCTTCTCCGGTTTCATCTTCTCCGGCTTCGTCTTCTTCGGTTTCGTATCCTTCCTCGTCCTCGTACTCCTCGTCCGGGTCATAATTGCTGTCCATATTGAGAAGCTGCTGCTCTATTGCGGCACGAAGCTGAGATTCGCTTCTTATATCGATCTTCCAGCCGGTCAGTTTAGCTGCAAGCCTGGCATTTTGACCCTCTTTGCCAATGGCAAGGGATAGCTGGAAGTCGGGAACCACTACTCTTGCGCTTCTTTCTTCTTCGTTTATGTCGACTCTGATTACTTTCGCGGGGCTGAGACTGTTCGATATAAATTCCTGTATGCTGCTGCTCCATCTGATGATGTCAATTTTCTCTCCGCGAAGTTCGTCCACCACAGCCTGGACTCGCACTCCCTTTTGGCCGACGCATGCTCCTACAGGATCAACGTCTTCCTCTCTTGAATGGACCGCGATCTTTGTTCTTGAACCGGGCTCCCTGGCAATTCCTTTTACTTCGACGATCCCCTCATGTATCTCAGGCACTTCCAGTTCAAAAAGTCTTCTGACAAGTCCGGGATGCGTCCTTGAAAGACTTATCTGGGGACCTTTTGAAGTGTTTTTAACCTCAACCACATATATTTTGATCCTGTCATTGAAATTATAGGTTTCTCCATAAGTCTGCTCATTAGGGGTAAGAATCCCCTCGGTCTTCCCAAGGTCGATTATGACATTTCTTCTCTCGATCCTTCTTACTATTCCGGTAATAATGTCATTTTCCTTATTGCTGAATTCGTTTAATATTATCCCTCTCTCTGCTTCCCTGATCCTCTGTACAACCACCTGTTTGGCAGTTTGCGCAGCAATCCTTCCGAACTTCTTTGGCGTAACCTCGATTTCAACAACATCACCCTCGTCATATGATCCGTCAATCGCTTTTGCTTCCTCGACAGATATCTCCGTCATGGGATCCTGGGGTGAAGTCACAACATTTTTCAGAGAATATACCTTTATGTCTCCTGTTTCCTTTTCAACATGGACAGATACATTCTGCGCAGAACCGAAATTCCTCTTGTATGCGGACAGCAGCGACGCTTCTATAGCCTCGATAAGAGTTTCTTTGTCTATGCCTTTTTCATTTTCGAGCTGCTGGATCGCATATATCAATTCGATGCTCATTTTTCCAACCTCCTGTTATTTCCCGCTGTTAAATATTTTGATTTGCTTAAAATTTTATAGTTCTTCTTATGACAGCAACGTTGTTTTTTTCAAATTTCATCAGCTTGTTCTTTTCGTCTAAAATCAGTATGTCTCCGTTTTCCAAACCCTGAAGCGTTCCTTTGAATTCCCTGCTTCCGTTTATGGAAGCGAATAATTTCAGTTCGACTTCCTTTCCGGCGCTTTTTGCAAAATCCCGTTCGGTTTTGAGCGGCCTGTCAATACCCGGCGAAGATATTTCAAGGAAATATGCGTTTTCGATCAGATCCGATTTGTCAAGCAAATCGCCAAGTTCCTCGCTGACAGCCTGACAATCATCTATCGAAACTCCTCCGGGTTCGTCTTTGTCAATGAAAATGCGCAGATACCAACCGGTCCCTTCCTTTACATATTCAACTTCAACAAGCTCGTAACCCAGCCTGTCCGTGATCGGCAATACAAGCTTATGTGCCTCTTCCCGTACGTTTTTCCTAGACATTTTACCGCTCCCGCAATTTCAATACATAAAAAGTGGGTCTTTTCAGCCCACTTTTTTCGCAAAATCATATATTGCCTATCAGCACTTCAGTATTGTAACACAAAAAACGATTTTTTACAATCTTTTGCGAATATAATCTTTTTCCAAGATTCCCCTGTTTAAAACATGCTTATCTGGTTGCTTTCAGGCAGTCCTTTCAGACATCCCGAATCTTCAAGAATTTTTATTACCGTTTTACTGACACCCGACCTGATCCCGAGATCTTCCATCGAGCGGAAATCCTTGCTCTCGCGCGCCCTCGCTATGCCTTCCGCGGCAGACACCCCGAGTCCCTGCAGAGCGTTGAAAGGAGGTCTTATCCCATCGGGGGTTATCTCGAACTTCACCGCATCGGATTTATAAAGATCTATCGGGACAAACTTAATTCCTCTCGCATACATTTCCGCAACGACCTCAAGAACGGTTATCATGTCTTTCTCCTTCTGTGTCGCTGAATTGCTGTTCTCTTTCATTTTATGCTGAATTTCGGCAATTTTTGCTTTAACCCTGTCGGGACCGCATGTCATGATCACCGCGTCAAAATCGTCAGCCCTGACAGTATAATATGCCGTATAGAACTCAATAGGATAGTAAACCTTGAACCATGCGATCCTGAAAGCCATAGTGACATAAGCCACGGCATGCGCTTTCGGAAACATATATTTTATTTTTTTGCACGATTGGATGTACCAGTCCGGGATCCTGTTAGCCTTCAGGATCTCCTCATCTTCAGGCAGCAATCCCCTGTTTTTGTTTCTGACGTCTTCAGAAATCTTGAATGCGGTCCTCGGTTTAAGTCCTGCCTTAATAAGGCTTAGCATTATGTCGTCCCTTGTGCATATCACTTCAGACAATGTCGCTTGCCCTGAACGGATCAGCTCCTGGGCATTGTTAAGCCAAACATCTGTTCCATGAGAAAGCCCGGCTATCCTGACCAGCTCGGCAAAGGTCGTCGGCTTGGTATCAAGCAGCATCTGTCGTACAAAAGAAGTGCCAAACTCAGGTATCCCGAATGTTCCCACTTTGCTTCCTATATCTTCCGGCTTTACGCCTAATGCTTGGGTACCGTTGAATATGCTCATCGTTTTCTTTTCGCCGATCGGTATTTCTCTTGCCTTTACCCCTGTGAGATCTTCCAGCATTTTTATGACGGTAGGATCATCATGGCCGAGCAAGTCAAGCTTGAGAAGCTTTCCGCTTATTGAATGATAATCAAAGTGAGTGGTAATGATGTCTGTTCCTCCGTCGTCCGCGGGATGCTGTATGGGTGTGAATTCAAATATATTTTTGTCATGCGGGACTATCATGACTCCGCCGGGGTGCTGTCCCGTAGTTTTTTTGATGCCGGAGCACCCCTCGATAAGCCTTTCCATCTCAGCTTTGTTAACTTTCAAATTTCTCTCGTCCAGGTAGTTTTTCACATACCCAAAGGCAGTTTTATCTGCGATCGTAGAAATAGTTCCCGCCCTGAAAACATGCCCTGCTCCAAAAAGCTCCTCCGTGTATTTGTGGGCTGATGCCTGGTATAGTCCGGAAAAATTTAAATCGATATCCGGTTCCTTTTCACCTTCAAACCCGAGAAAAGTCTCAAAAGGTATATCATGCCCATCCTTGTTTAAATCGCTGCCGCATCGCGGACATTTCATATCCGGCAGATCGAACCCGCAGGCAGCGCTTCCGTCTGTTATGAACTCGGAATATTTGCACTCCCCGCAAATATAATGCGGAGGCATCGAGTTGACCTCGGTTATGCCCGAGAGAAATGCAATCATCGAAGAGCCGACCGAACCCCTTGACCCAACCAAATAACCGTCTTCCAAAGATTTTTTAACTAGTCTCTGGGCGATGACGTACATAACCGAGAAACCATTTTTTATTATCGAGTCAAGCTCTTTGTTCATTCGCTCTCTTATCATGGGAGGCAAATTTTCTCCATAGATCTCAGCCGCCCTTTTTTCACTCATCTCTTTGAGCTGCTGCTCTGCCCCCTCTATTTTTGGCGCGAACGTGCCTTCCGGAACAGGAATTATCCGGTCGATCATATCGGCTGCCATATTTGTATTTTTCACTACTATTTCAAAGGCTTTCTCGTCTCCGAGATATCCGAATTCACTGAGCATCTCTTCTGTTGTTCTAAGATATAGAGGCGCCTGCCATTCCGCATCCGAATATCCCTGTCCCGCCATCAGGATCCTTCTGTATATCTCATCTCCGGGATTGAGAAAATGAACGTCGCATGTCGCAATCACCGGTTTATTGATTTTTTCTCCGAGCGCAACGATCTTTCTGTTGAATTCCCTTAAAAGTTCTTCGCTTTCAACATTTCCGTTGTTTATAAGAAATCTGTTATTGCCCAGCGGCTGGA
>JAQVNH010000076.1 GCA_028703215.1 Eubacteriales bacterium | reverse complement strand
CTCGCTTTTTAAATATGAATTTAATGAGTCACTTAAGACGATGCAAGGCAAAAAAATATCAAAAGACAAAACGATAAGCATTGCGACCGGATTGCTCGCCTATGAATTCATATCAGACTGTGCGAAAACATTGGAAAAATTGTATAATGGATTGAAAATCAATGTTTTCGGAGTTCAAAATAATTTTTTCGGAAATAATGTTACGGTATCAGGACTGGTGACCGGCAGTGACATTATCAGCCAATTATCAGGGAAAGAGCTTGGGTGCGAATTGCTGATACCTGCAAATATGCTTAGAGCCGGAGAAACGGTTTTTCTCGATGACGTAACAGTCGCTGATCTTGGGAAAAGACTGGCTGTGAAAGTGACACCCGTCCGCTGCGGCGGAGAGGATTTTATACGCAGCACGTTGTCTGCCGGGAAGGGGGCTTAAAAATGTCAAAACCGATAGTGGCAATAGTCGGAAGGCCGAATGTGGGGAAATCGACCTTATTCAACTATATAGCAGGAAAAAGGATCTCCATAGTGAACGACACTCCCGGGATAACAAGGGACAGGATATATGCCGACACAGAATGGAGGAACCGTTCATTCACGATAATTGACACAGGGGGTATCGAGCCTGATTCTTCCGAAGACATACTGAAAAAAATGAGGATGCAGGCTGAGATAGCTATCAACACTGCTGATGTAATAGTATTTATGGTCGATTACAGGGCAGGGCTTACTGCAGCGGACAATGAAGTTGCGCATATATTGAGAAAAGCTGTAAAGCCTGTGATAGTTGCAGTGAATAAGGTTGATAAGATCGGAGAGACTCCGCCCGGCGCTTATGAGTTTTACAACCTCGGGATGGAAAATCTTGTCATGATATCTTCAACAAATGCGCTTGGTATAGGAGACCTTCTTGATGAAATATTCAGCTTTTTTCCGGAAAAAGATATAGAAAATGAAGATGAAAAGGTGACGAGAGTAGCTGTTATCGGCAAGCCAAATACGGGGAAGTCGTCACTCGTGAATAAAGTCCTGAAAGAGGAAAGGGTCATTGTAAGCAATGTTCCGGGCACCACGAGGGATGCTGTCGACACATATGTGGAAAAAAACGGGAAGGGATATATATTTATCGATACCGCCGGACTGCGCAAAAAAAATAAAATCAGAGAAGACATCGAGCATTACAGCGCTGTCAGATCCTGGGCTGCGGTGGACAGAGCCGATGTATGCCTGATCATGATAGATGCGGTGGACGGAGCAACCGAACAGGACACAAAGATCGGAGGATATGCTCACGAGCAGGGCAAGGCCTCGATACTGGTAGTCAATAAATGGGATCTAGTGGAAAAGGACACAGGGACACTTGAAAAATACCGCAGGGAAATTTTAGAAAAATTTTCATTTATGTCATATGCTCCGGTTGTTTTTATTTCAGCCAAAACCGGTCAGCGCGTCGACGCTCTTTTTGAAACGATAGACAATGTGGATAAGCAGTCAAGGAACAGGATAACGACCGGGCTGCTGAATGATACGATCAATGAAGCGACAGCGATAGCACAGCCTCCAAGCGATAAAGGCAAAAGGCTCAAAATACTTTATATCACCCAGGTATCGGTAAAGCCGCCGACTTTTGCCGTTTTTGTAAACAATGCGGATCTGATGCATTTTTCCTATACAAGATACCTTGAAAATACTCTGAGACAGAGTTTTGGGTTCGAGGGGACTCCGATCAGGATACTCATAAGAGAAAAAGGAGTTCAGAAAGAAATGGAGGGAGTATAAGTTGGATGTGATTCGCCTTATTGCTTCTTCTCTGTCGGGATATTTTTTGGGGAGCGCAAACACATCGCTGATCGTCGGTAAAATTTACGGAACTGATGTCAGAAAACATGGAAGCGGTAATGCGGGTATGACTAACACTCTCAGGATCCTCGGTAAACTGCCGGCTCTGCTGGTAGTTTTAGGTGATGTGCTGAAAGGGATTCTTGCCTGTTATTTAGGCGCAATGATAGCGGGATACCCGGGGATGCTTCTGGGAGGATTCTTTGCTGTGATAGGGCATAACTGGCCGGCATATTTTCGTTTCAAGGGAGGAAAGGGAGCTCTTACCTCGATCACAGTCATTTTTTATATCGACTGGAAAATAGGGTTGATCGTTACCTCGGTCTTCCTGGCTGTTTTTGCGTTAAGCAGATATGTGTCGCTCGGGTCAATAGCCGGAGCCCTGGCATTGACGATATCTGCAGTGGTCATGAGAATTTCGGGATCAGGAAACGGACTTATGTTCGTTATTTTCTCTATATTGATTTCCGCGCTTGTGATCCTGCGACACAAAGAAAATATAAAAAGACTGCTTTCGGGAACCGAAGCAAAACTTGGCATGTCTTCGGACAGGAAGGGAGACTGAAATGCTTACAGCCGTGCTGGGCGCAGGAAGTATGGGAACAGCCGTTTCACTTCTTCTGAACAGCAACAATAATGAAGTGAAGATCTGGACAAAGTTTGCGGATGAAGCCGCGATGATAAACGAATCAAGGGAGCAGAAGGAAAAGCTTCCCGGGATACATATCCCGGACGAGATAGAGTGTTCGACAGATATTGAATATGTGGTGAAAAATTCCGGAATAGTTGTGCTTGCAGTTCCTTCTCAGACAGTACGCGAAACAGCCGCCAGAATTCGTAAACATATAGGCAAAGATACTATTATAGTTTGCATCTCAAAAGGCCTCGAAGAAAATACGGGATTGCGCATGTCGCAGGTGATTTCCCAGGAAATCAAAAATGCAAAACCGGTTATGCTTTCCGGGCCATGCCATTCTGAAGAGCTCGCAAGAGGAATTCCAACGGCATATGTTGCCTCCTCTCTTTGTAAAAGGAGAGCAAAAAAGGTCCAGGGCATTTTCATGACGCCTACCTTTAGAGTATATACAAACTGGGATCTTGCCGGGGTGGAACTGGGGGGCGCCCTGAAAAACATAATAGCGCTTGGAGCAGGCATATCAGATGGACTGGGCTTCGGGGACAATACCAAAGCGGCGCTGATGACCAGAGGGATAGCAGAAATACAGAGACTGGGAGTATTACTCGGGGCAAAACCCGAAACTTTTTCGGGACTTACAGGCATCGGAGATCTTATAGTCACATGCACCAGCATGCACAGCCGCAACAGAGTAGCGGGGATAATGCTTGGACAGGGAATGGATCTGAACAAGGTGCTGGATGAGGTGAAAATGGTCGTTGAAGGTGTCGCGACAACCAAAGCGGCATTTAACCTTGCAAAGATCCATGATGTGGATATGCCTATAACGAATCAGATATATAAAATCCTGTTCGAAAGAAAAAATCCGAGAGATGCAGTAAGCGAACTGATGACGCGCGGAAGAAAAGATGAAATGGCGTGATCGGGGTTTTAAAGGCAGTTGTATCCGTATTTTTTGAGCAGTCTTTTTAATATGACTTTTATGGTCTGATGAATCAAACATTAAACCTGAAAAGAACTACATCTCCATCTCGCATTATATAATCCCGGCCTTCCGAACGAACAAGGCCTTTTTCTTTTGCGGCAGAGAATGAGCCGCAAGGTATAAGCTGTGCAAATGGTGTAACATCTGCCCTTATAAATCCCTTTTCAAAATCTGTGTGGACCTTGCCCGCCGCCTTGACAGCATGCGTCCCGTTTATTATCGGCCACGCCCGTACCTCTTTGTCGTTCGCGGTTATAAAGCTTATCAGATCCAGAAGCGTGTAACTTGCCTTTATAAGCTTATCAAGTCCGGATTCCCGCAGACCGAGTTCGGCAAGAAATTCCTTTTGTTCGGTATCGTCAAGCGACGCAATTTCCTCCTCGATCCCGGCGCATATAACGATAGCTTCCGTATCCTCGGCAGCTGCAATATTTTTGACTGCGAGGACCATTTCGTTTTCATCTGAAGCTAAAATATCTTTTTCGGAAATATTAGAAACATAAATAACCGGTTTAGATGTCAGAAAAAATATATCCGAAACGAGTTCTTTCTGATCGTCATCCAAATCCAGCGATCTGACAGTTTTATTTGAAAGCAAGCCGTCCATGATATGTTTATATAAATCGAGTCTGGACTGATATTCCTTCTCTCCGACTTTAATAAGTCTTGCGGCTTTTTCGATTCTTTTTTCAAGCATCTCGATATCCGCGAATATCAGTTCAAGCCTTATCGTCTCAATGTCTCTTGCCGGGTCGACAGTCCCGTCGACATGAGATACATTCGGGTCTTCAAAGCAGCGCACTACATGAACTACTGCGTCAACCTCCCGAATATGCGAGAGGAACTTGTTCCCGAGGCCTTCGCCTCTGCTTGAGCCTCTGACAAGCCCTGCGATATCAACAAACTCGATAGATGCGGGCACTGTCTTGTTAAGACCCAGCATTTTTGCCAGAATCGAGAGCCTTTGGTCAGGAACGGCAACTGTTCCGACATTCGGCTCAATAGTTGTAAAGGGATAATTGGCGCTTAATGCGCCGGCTTTAGTCAGGGCATTGAATAAAGTGCTCTTTCCAACATTAGGAAGACCAATGATACCGAGCTTCATTCTGATCAGACCCTTCGGATTAGATATTATCATTGTACATCAGTATAGTATATTTAAAAAGCGTTGCCGAGAAACATGCTCATAAGTTCATGGCCATGCTCGATATACAGCCCTGTGCTTATGGCGTTAGCTTCGTCAAATCCGGTTGTTCCGGACTTTCGCGAAGATCCTTTTGAATATACGGCGAAAGGCACTGCCTCTGAGGTGTGAGTCCTTAAGGAAATCGGAGTCGGGTGGTCAGGCATGAGAAGAATTGAATATTTTTCGTATTTTTCGAGCCCTTCCAGCAGAGTGGCGAGAGTAAGACTGTCGATAAGCTCTATTGCCTTAACTTTATTTGAGATTTCATTTCTATGTCCGCATTCATCCGGCGCCTCTATATGTATGTATGCGAAATCATTGCCCTTGTCAAGCTCGGACAAGGCCTTTTCAGCTTTTCCTTTAAAATTTGTGCTGAGATTCCCTGTGGCCCCCGGCACATCAACAGCATTCAAACCCGCGCAAATTCCGATGCCTTTGACAAGGTCGACCGCGGATATAACAGAACCGCTGATTCCGTATTTTTCGCTGAAAAGAGGTATTGACGGTTTTCTCCCTTCACCCCATATCCAGATAGAGTTTGCGGGTTTCAGTCCCCTTGCGCGCCTGCTGATGTTGACAGGATGGTTTTCCAGGTATTTGACGCTTTGTTTCATAAGCCCCAGCAATATCGAGCCGTTTGGGTCTCGCGGAAGGTATTTTCCGATCTTTTTCCCGAGGATGTCGTGCGGCGGAGTCAAAGGCGAGGGTTCAAAGAGAACAGGACCGTTTTTCCATATTACACAGTGCCTGTAGCTGATTCCTGAGTAAAATCTTATCTGGTCGGTTCCCAGCCTGTTTCCGACATATTCAAGGAGTTCTTTGCCCTCTGCGGTCGATATCTCGTCAGAGCTGTAATCTATCATTGTTCTGCTTTCATATTCCGTCTCATCAGATAGGGTGACAAGGTTGCATCTGTAGGATGCATCGTCGATGCCGAATTTTATCCCGATGCTTAAGGCCTCAAAAGGGGAGCGGCCGCTGTAATACTTTGCGGGATCGTATCCCATAACAGAAAGATTGGCAACGTCGCTTCCCGGAGGCATGCCGTCCGGGATCGTTTTTACCGATCCGGTAATGCCGTTTATGGCTATGCCGTCCATATTCTTTTTGTTTGCTGCCTGAAGAGGCGTTTTGCCGCCAAGTTCCGGAAGCGGGTAGTCAGCCATTCCGTCCCCGAGCAGCACAACATACTTTGCGCTGTTTGCCGACATATTTGACCGCCGTTTCTCAGATTTTTCCGTTGAGCTGTTCATACCTTGAAGTTATATTCCACACAGAATCGACAGATGAAATTCGTCTGAAAGATCTGACTATAAGTTT
>JAQVNH010000075.1 GCA_028703215.1 Eubacteriales bacterium | reverse complement strand
AGGTTGCCGAAAGGATCTACCGGTATCCCGAAGTCAAGGCATGCTATCTTATGTCGGGCGGGTTTGATCTGACAGTAATAATAGAAGGCAGGACAATGAAGGAAGTCGCGCTGTTTGTAGCGGAAAAGCTTGCTCTTGTTGAGTCTGTCGTAGGAACATCAACCCATTTTGTACTGAAAAAATACAAAGACAAGGGCGTGATTTTCGAGAAAAAGAGAAAGGATAACAGGGAGGCAGTCGTATTATGAACATGTCGGACATGATCGTTCCGGGTGTAAAAGCCGTCCCGTTTTCGGGCATACGCAAATATTTCGACCTGGTCAACGAGATGCAGGGAGTAATATCCCTCGGGATCGGGGAGCCGGATTTTGTTACTCCCTGGAATATACGCGAAGCCGGCATATATTCGCTCGAAAAAGGATACACGCATTATTCGTCAAATGCCGGGTATATCGAACTGAGAAACGAAATAGCAAACTACCAAAGCAGGAGGTACGGGCTTTCCTACGATGCGCGCGAAGAGATCCTGGTTACGGTCGGCGGCAGCGAGGCAATCGATATTGCACTGCGTTCGCTTGTAAAAGAGGGCGACGAAGTGATCATCCCTGAGCCCAGCTTTGTCGCATATAAAGGATGCACGGCTTTCACAGGCGCAAAGTCTGTTATCGTGGAATTAAAAGCCGAGGATGATTTCAGGCTCAAACCTGAAATGCTCAAAGCGGCGATAACAGATAGGACAAAGGTTCTGGTGATCCCGTTTCCCAACAATCCTACAGGCGCTATTATGGAAAAGAGCGACCTGCAGGCAGTTGCTGATGTGATCATGGACAAGGATATAATCGTGATTTCCGATGAAATATACAGCGAACTGACATACGGCGCGGAGCATGTTTCCATAGCTTCTCTTAAAGGAATGAGGGACAGAACCATTGTCATCAGCGGATTTTCAAAGGCCTTTGCAATGACCGGCTGGAGGATCGGCTATGTATGCGGGAGCAAGATTATCATCGACCAGATGAAGAAGATACATCAGTATGCTATTATGTGCTCGCCGACCACAGCGCAATTTGCGGCCATCGAAGCTCTGAAGAACAGCGCAGACGATGTAAGCTCAATGGTCAGGGAATATAACCGCAGAAGAAGGCTGATGCTGAGCAGACTAAACTCCATGGGACTCAGCTGCTTCGAACCGCAGGGCGCGTTTTACACATTCCCTTGCATCAAGTCGACAGGTCTTTCATCAGACGAGTTTTGCGAGAAACTTCTGATGGATGAAAAAGTCCTCATGATTCCCGGAAATGCTTTTGGGGAATGCGGAGAGGGATTTGTCAGAGCCACATATGCAAACTCGATGGAAAATCTTCTGGAGGCTCTGAACAGGATAGAAAGGTTCCTGCAAAAAATGAAAGCATGATACAATATGCGTAAGATATCCGGAATATTTCATACCCGGTTCAGAAGACGGGAGGACCATATGATTTAATCCGATAAAATAAAAGGAGTCTAACAATGTTAAAGCCGCAGGATTCGAACACAAGGAACACTAAACATATAACAGGACTTTGGGATTTTTCTTTTGATCCCGGCGATATGGGAATAAGAGAGAAATGGTATGCGGGAAAATTGCCCGATGCCGTCCGTATGGCTGTGCCTTCAAGTTTCAACGACATATTCGCGGAAAAGTCAAAGCGGAATTATTTTGGTGCATTCTGGTATCAAATAAATGTCAAGGTTCCGAACGGATGGGAAAACGACAGAATTACACTTAGGTTTGAATCTGTGACGCACAGTGCCTGCGTATGGGTAAACGAAAACGAAGCGGTCAGGCATGAAGGCGGTTACACCCCCTTTGAAGCAGACATAACTGACTATGTGTCAGCGGGCGAGACGATCAGGATAACGGTCAGAGCGGATAATACACTGACTTTTCAGACTATTCCCCCCGGGCACATTGTTGATAGCCCGGTGGGCAAGAGACTGGCTTATTGGCATGACTTTTTCAACTATGCCGGCATACATCGCCCCGTATGGCTTTATTCCACATCCAAAACATATATCGACGACATCACTGTTGTCACAGACTTTGAAGAGGAGACCGGAATCATCAAATATGACGTGACTCAGGCCGGGCTAAATCCGTCATACAGAGTCGGGATAAAGGTTTATGATGCAAACAAAGAACTGGTTGCACAGGGCAGCGGGAAAAGCGGAGCAATAAAAATCAAAAATGTACACTTATGGGAGCCCGGAAACGGCTATCTTTATAATGCGGAATTCTGTCTTTACGACGGTGAAAAACTGATTGATGATTATGTTCTTCGCGTCGGAGTCAGAACTGTCAGAATAGAAGGGATAAAATTCCTGGTAAACGAAAAACCGTTTTATTTCCGCGGCTTCGGCTGTCATGAGGATTTGGAGATTTTGGGAAAAGGGCATAGCGATGCGCACATGCTGCACGATTTTGAACTGTATAAGTGGATCGGCGCGAATTCTTTCCGAACCTCGCATTATCCGTATTCAGAGGATGTCATGGACTATGCTGACGAGCAGGGGATCCTCGTCATAGATGAGACCCCCGCTGTGGGTCTGAATATGAATATTTCCACACCGGTAGTGGCAGGCTCGACCGTCGGAACATTTTCTCCCGAAACGGCAAACGACAAAACGCAAGCGAACCATCTCGGTGCAATAAAGGAGACGATAAGCCGCGACAAGAACCATCCGTGCGTGGTTATCTGGTCTATTGCAAACGAGCCCGAATCAAAAACAGATGCAGCGGTGGAATACTTTAAGCCTCTTTTTGAAGCGGCACGCAAAGCAGACTCGTCGCGTCCCATAGGATTTGCCAATGTCCTGTTTTCGCCTTACGGAATATGCAAACTGACAAAATATGCTGATTTGGTAATGCTCAACAGATATTACGGATGGTACTCCGAAATAGGGGATCTTAAATCTGCCGAATTTCAACTGCGCAAAGAACTCGAAGGATGGTCAAAGGATAACAAACCTATCATTATTACGGAATACGGAGCTGACACTTTAGCCGGAGCTCACTCCGTTTTAGCCTCTCCATGGACAGAGGAATATCAGGTCGAATTCCTGAAAATATATCACAGGGTTTTTGATTCTGTCGAGGCAGTGGCAGGAGAACATGTGTGGAATTTCGCGGATTTCGAGACAGCTTCGGGAGTCATGAGAGTCGACGGACAAAACATGAAGGGCGTATTTACAAGAGACAGAAAACCTAAGGCGGCGGCTTTTGAACTCAGGAGACGATGGAAACGGGATAATGAATAAATACGACACGATAATTTTTGATATGGACGGAACGCTTCTGGATACTCTGGAAGATCTCACAGACAGTGTAAATCATGCCCTGGCTTATTTCGGACTCCCCATGCGCACAATGAAAGAGATAAGGAGTTTTGTCGGTAACGGAATCAAACAGCTGATCGATCTTTCTGTGCCTGACGGGAAAGATAACGCCAGGTTTAAAGACGTATTTGATTTATTTGCCCGGCATTATTCCGGAAATTGCATGAAAAAAACCAGTCCGTATCCGGGAATTTTGGAGTTGTTGCAGGAGTTGAAAAATGAAGGGCACAAGCTTGCCGTAGTTTCCAATAAATTTGATGATGCGGTCAAGGATCTAAACCGTCACTTCTTTTCGAAATTCATATCCGCAGCGATCGGAGAGAAAAAAGATGTCAGAAGAAAACCTGCCCCGGACGCGCTCCTGAGCGCCATTGACCAATTAAAAAGCGATAAGGGAAAAACTGTCTATGTCGGCGATTCCGCAATAGACATCCAAACAGCAAAAAACGCCGGCGTCAGATGTATTTCAGTGACCTGGGGTTTTTGCGAAAAGGAATTTCTGGCAGCATCCGGCGCGGAAATAATGATCGATTTGCCGAAAGAATTGCTTGGACTGATATAGTGC
The DNA here is from genome assembly GCA_028703215.1 of Eubacteriales bacterium. Taxonomy (GTDB): domain Bacteria; phylum Bacillota; class Clostridia; order Acetivibrionales; family STF1-152; genus STF1-152. The sequence continues at coordinate 2,025 of JAQVNH010000075.1, read as the reverse complement.
CGATACGGCATCAATATTGTATTGGCGCAGTACCGGTTTAGAAACGAAACAGTACTGATATCGAATCGATGTCGAACCGGAATATATAAGGAGGCGCAAAATGTACCGATTTCCGGAAAATTTGTATACGGATGTGCGCGTGGAGAACGTTGCCGCGACGAGCGTGATCTATGAAAATCTGGTTTTGAAACAAAATAAGACAAAAGCCGAAAAGGGCGCCATGATCCGGGTGTATGACGGAGAAAAGTGGTATTACAGCGCAACGACAGACATTTTGAATGTACAGGATGAAATAGATTCATTGGCCGCAATGGCGAAGCCGAACGAAAAAATACAAGATGATCCGGTTGTGAGATCCATGGAAGTAAATAAGGGCAAAATGCTTTGCTATGCCGAAACGGATATATCCAAAGTGCCAAACAAGGATAAGATTTCCCTTGCCGAAGAATATCTGCCGATGCTTGAAGAAGTCCCGGAGATACAGCTTTCAAAGGTTTTTTATATAGACAACCACACAGAAAAGCACATAATGTCGAGCAAAGGAACGGATGTGACCTTCGATACTCAAAACGGCTGCATCGTTGTAAAATATGTCCTTTCAGTGAACGACCTGCCCCAAAGAGGAGCGGAGAATATTTATGGGCTCAGATTTGAGGAGATGAAAGGCCGGCAGGAGAAGATCCGAAATACGATCCGGAAGGATCTTGAATATGCGCGCTCCGCCGTGCCGGTTGTTCCGGGGACTTACACTTGCATATTGTCACCGATGGCAGCCGGGGTTTTTGCCCATGAGAGCTTCGGTCATAAGAGCGAGTCTGATTTCATGATCGGCGACGAGACCATGAAAAGGGAATGGGCATTGGGAAGCAAGGTCGGGTCGCCTATTTTAAATATAATAGATACGGGAATCCCCGAGGGTTCCGGTTATGTTCCCTTCGACGATGAGGGCAGCAAGGCAAAGGAGAACTACATTATAAAAGAAGGCATTTTGAGCGGACGCCTGCACAGCGCTTATACTGCCGCGGCTCTGCAGGAATCCGCGACGGGCAATGCCAGAGCGCTTAACTTTGAATATGAGCCGATCGTCCGCATGACTACAACATATATAGGTTCCGGACATCATACAAAGGATGATCTGTTTGCCGGTGTAAAGAATGGCATCTACATCGATGATATAATACACGGCTCCGGGATGACGATATTTACCATCGCGCCGTCAAGAGCTTATATGATAAGGGACGGAAAGATAGCGGAAGCTTTAAAGATAGCAGTGATTTCAGGAAATGTCATGGAGACGCTGAACGAGATCGACGGTCTTTCAGACACAGTGGAGATAATGTCATTCGGTTCGGGAGGCTGCGGAAAGATGGAGCAGTACCCCCTGCGTGTCGGTTTTGGCGGACCTTATGTAAGAGTCAATAAGATAAAGGTGCAATAGATAATCCAGTGAGGAGAACTCGTCATGATTCGGGAATTATATCAAAGGACTGTTCGTGAAATCGCGTTGAACGTGACACAGTCAAAAATAGATTCGGTAAGAAAGAAAAACATAACAAAGAGCGGATGCCGAGTTTACGATGACGGATTTGTCGGAATAGAAGGAACTCTCGGCGAGCCGGCTCAAGAGACTTGGGAAGCGGCTGAAAAGAATCTGGGCAGAAAGATCGCTTATCCCTATGATCCCGAAAAAAACAGGAAAAGGATCAGGGATTCAAGAAATACGGAGTTGAATAACGAGAGTTTTATGGCACGATCGGATGAATTGCTTGGCGAACTTCGCAAGCGGTTTCCCGAATTTATTTTCAGCAATAAGATCAAACTGATTGAAACCGAGGTTACGCTAAAAAATGACGCTGGACTTGATTACAGCGATATTGACAGATATGCAGAGGTCGGGCTGATCGTTAAACATGTGGATTCGGTAAATATTTTTGATACTTTTATAGGATATGCGGGTCGGATATTTAATAAAGAACAGATCATTTCGGAAACAAATGAGCAGTATGAGGCATTCAAAAGGACCGC
>JAQVNH010000074.1 GCA_028703215.1 Eubacteriales bacterium | reverse complement strand
CAAAGAGCAAAAAATAGACAGGGTCATCGGACGAGACAAGGAAGTGGGACGTGTCATTCAAATACTTAACAGGAGGACAAAGAATAATCCTGTCCTCATCGGCGAGCCGGGTGTCGGCAAGACTGCGATAGCTGAAGGGCTTGCGGTAAGAATAGCTAACAGGCAGGTTCCGGTGAAACTCTTCAATACCGAGATATATCAGGTCGATTTAACTGCGCTTGTAGCAGGGACTCAATTCAGAGGACAGTTCGAAAGCCGGATGAAGGGGCTGATCGATGAAGCAAGATCTCACGGCAATATAATTCTGGTCATCGATGAGCTGCACAATATAATGGGCGCAGGAGAAGCCGAAGGCGCGCTGAATGCCGCGAATATACTGAAACCGGCTCTGGCGAAGGGAGAGGTGCAGGTAATAGGCGCAACAACATTGAAGGAATATAAAAAGATCGAGAAAGATTCTGCTCTTGAAAGAAGGTTTCAGCCCGTAATTGTCGAAGAACCTTCAATAGAGGAATCCATCGAAATATTGAAGGGCATCAGGGATTATTATGAAAAATACCACACAGTGAAAATCTCGGATGAAGCGGCAGAGGCCGCGGTTATTCTTTCGGAGAGGTACATAACGGACAGATTCCTCCCGGACAAAGCCATTGACGTGATCGATGAGGCGGGCTCGAAGGCAAACCTCAGAAATGCAGGCCTTGTGGAGCTTGCAACACTCAGAGAGGAATTGTCCCGCGTCAGGGAGGAAAAGGAAAATGCCGTGCTGGCGGATTCGATAGAGGATTATCAGAAAGCCGCCGACCTCAAAGTGAATGAATGCAATCTTCTGGCAAGGATCAATGAAATCGAGGAAAAGTATAAGGATTACAGCATAACCGTCGAAGATATCGCTTCGGTGGTCGAGGCATGGACAGGCGTGCCGGTTCAGAGATTGACAGAGGCGGAAACCGAAAAGCTGATCAACCTGGAGGAGCGCTTGCATAAAAGAGTAGTAGGTCAGGACAAGGCGGTCAGCGCCCTTGCAAAAGCAATCCGGAGAAACCGGGCCGGGTTCAGGAACAAGAAAAAACCGAGTTCGTTTATATTTGTGGGACCGACAGGCGTCGGCAAGACAGAACTGGTAAAAGCGCTTGCAGTCGAGCTTTTTGAAAGCGAAGAAGCTTTGATAAGAATGGACATGTCGGAATATATGGAGAAGCATACGGTCTCAAAAATGATCGGATCGCCTCCGGGATATATCGGATATGACGAAGGCGGACAGCTGACGGACAAGGTTAGAAGAAAACCGTATTCGGTGATTTTGCTTGATGAAATCGAGAAGGCGCATCCCGATGTGTTCAATATGCTGCTGCAGATATTTGATGACGGCAGGCTGACCGACAGCCATGGCAGAGTCGTTAACTTCGAGAACACGATAACAGTGATGACATCGAATGCCGGGACTACGCTGAAGTCAAAGGGCATCGGCTTCACGAACGATGAATATTCCGCTTTGACAAACTCTGTTTCCGATGCATTGAAAGAAACATTCAGGCCGGAGTTTTTGAACCGGCTCGATGATATAATAATATTCACCGACCTTAGCAGGGAAGAGCTTGGAAAGATAGTCGAACTGATGCTGAATGAAGTTCGTGCGGATGTCGCCGCGAAAAACATGAAAATAGAATTTACCGAAGCGCTGAAGGAATTTTTGATAAACGAAGGCTACGATCCCAGATTCGGCGCGCGTCCAATGAGAAGGACAATACAAACCTTTGTCGAGGACGAGCTATCCGAGAGGTTTCTAAAAGGAGATTTTATGGAAGGCTGCACTATCAGTGCCGATTATTCCGCCGGCAAGGTAGTAATGAGAACCGATGGCTGAACAGTCTTGAGTGTTTGACATGAACAGCGTCTCAAATATAGCGTCTCAAATATATAGTGTCTGGTATTAACTGTTTCAGTTTATTATAAGCTGTTTCTCAGCATGGTTCATGTTCTGTAGCTGCCGTTGATTTTGACATAATCATATGAAAAATCACAGGTCCAGACTCTGTCCCAGGCTTTTCCGCTATTCAAGCTTATCCGAACTGAGATTTCCTTGCGCTTAAGTATTTCCGAAGCCTTGTTCTCGTCGAACCGAATAGACGTGCCCTTCCTGCAGACTGCCAGATCTCCGATAAAAATATCTACAAGAGCAGGGTCGAAACTTACGCCGGAATAACCAGCCGCTGTGAGTATGCGCCCCCAGTTGGCGTCTTCTCCGAAAAATGCTGTTTTTACCAGTGGCGACTTTGCTACAGATAAAGCGATACCTAACGCATCTTTTGCAGAAGCGGCGTTTTCAACCCTTATCTCGATCAGTTTTGTTGCGCCCTCTCCGTCCTGAACGATCATAACGGCAAGTTTTGTGCAGACGTATTCGAGAGCATCGCGGAAAGCGATATAATCGTCATCTTCAGTTTCGATGTGTGCGCCCGATCTGCCGTTCGCAAGCGCAAGGAGCATATCGCAAACGCTTGTGTCGCCATCAACAGTAATACGGTTGAATGATTTATTTACTGAATATCTCAGCGCTTTATCCAGCAGTGTTTTAGAGATTGAGATATCGGTAGTCAGGAGCCCGATGAGAGTGGCCATATTTGGATGTATCATTCCGGAGCCTTTTGCTATACCGCCTATTCTCACGGGTTTGCCTGAGATAATGAGCTCAACGGCAAGCTCCTTTTTTATCAGGTCGGTCGTCATGATAGCCGATGCCGCATCATGTCCGCCGTTTTCCGAGAGACTTTCGAATGCACGGATTACTCCTTTGATAATTTTATCGATAGGCAAAGGCTTGCCTATAACACCCGTCGAGCCGATCAAAACTTCGCGGGGATCGCAGTTCAGCGCTTTTGCAGCGGCAGCCGCCATTGATACGGCATCTTTGTCTCCTTGCTCGCCTACACATGCATTTGCGTTGCCGCTGTTTACCAGGATTGCTCTGGCTTTTCCGTTCCCGGCGCAGTCTATAGTATATTTCAAGGAATGTCCTTTTACCAGATTCTGTGTAAAAACGCCGGCACAGTCACTTGTGGCTTCACTGACGATAAAAGCCAGGTCGGCTGCCTCTTTATCCTTTTTGATTCCGCAGGAAACACCTGAGGCGATGTACCCTGAAGGCGATGTGATCGTGCCGTTTTCCAAAACTTTCATATTGCGCACCTCTGCTCTTTGTTCACCTGATTATACAATAAGGCGGCAGTGCCTTGCAACATCTTGACAACAGGGTCAAATTAAATTATCATCTATGATAACATGTAGTTCATGATCATATAGCGCATAATCAGCGATGATTGAGAGAAGTAAGTTCACAGGTCCCGAAAAGAGAAGGCTGGCCGAGGCTGAAAGCCATCCTGCGGGGAAACGTAAACCGAAGTAGCTCATGAGCTCTGCAGCCGAACATATTAAGGTAAGCTGCAGCGGAGATGAACCGTTATCCATATGAGGAGTCCTGCTCAAGCAGGGAATTTTGGTGGTACCGCGGCAATTCAACTTCCGTCCGAATATATGACGGAGGTTTTTTTATTTGATGCGCGTGAAAGCATGAGAATAAATAAGGATATTACTGACCGGGATGGTGTAAAAAATGTTGGATTTCAATACGGAAAAAATATATGATCCGAAAAAAGTTGAGGACAGACTCTACTCAAACTGGATGGAAAAAGGATATTTCCATGCCAAAGTCGACAAGAGCAAAAAGCCTTTCACCATAGTTATTCCGCCTCCTAATATTACAGGGCAGCTGCATATGGGTCACGCACTTGACGAAACTCAGCAGGACATCCTCATAAGAATGAAAAGGATGCAGGGTTACAGTACGCTATGGCTTCCGGGCACCGATCATGCCAGCATAGCGACTGAGGCGAAAATCGTCGAGGCTCTTGCTGGGGAGGGGCTGACAAAGGACATGCTCGGGCGGGAAAAATTTCTTGAGCGAGCCTGGGCCTGGAAGGAAAAGTACGGGGGAAGGATAGTGGAACAGCTTAAAAAACTCGGCAGTTCCTGCGACTGGGAGCGCGAGAGGTTCACGATGGACGAGGGGCTGTCAAAAGCTGTAACGGAAGTATTCATAAGACTTTATAACAAAGGGCTCATATACAGGGGCGAACGTATAATCAACTGGTGCCCCGGCTGCAACACATCGATTTCCGATACTGAAGTCGAACATGAGGAAAAGGAAGGCTCATTCTGGCATCTCAAATATCCTATTAAGGAAACCGGCGAGTTCATCGCGGTAGCGACGACAAGACCTGAAACGATGCTTGGAGACACTGCTGTAGCGGTCAATCCGTCTGACAAAAGGTACAGGCACCTAGTGGGGAAAACGGTCATATTGCCGCTGTCGGGAAGGGAAATTCCGGTCATCGAGGACGAATATGTGGATATGGAACTGGGAACGGGAGCGGTAAAGATAACTCCCGCACACGACCCAAATGACTTTGAAGTAGGACTCAGGCATTCGCTGGCGGTAATCAAAGTGTTGAACGATGATGCTTCGATGAATGAAAATGCCGGAGCATATGCCGGACTCGACAGATATGAGGCGAGAAAACAGGTCTTGAAAGATCTGCAAAACCAGGGATTTTTACTCAAGACCGAATCGCATATCCACAATATCGGAACATGCTACAGATGCGGAAGTGTTATTGAACCAATGGTTTCAAGGCAGTGGTTCGTCAAAATGAAACCTCTTGCGGGACCTGCTTTGGAAGCGGTTAAAAATGGGATCGTTGCTTTCACTCCCGATAGATTTGAAAAAATATACTTTAACTGGATGGAAAATATTCAGGACTGGTGTATTTCTCGGCAGCTCTGGTGGGGGCACAGGATACCTGCATACTACTGCTGCGAATGTCACGAGATGACCGTAGGTCGCAATAAGCCAGATGTTTGCTCTTTCTGCGGCGGTCTCGAGTTTGAACAGGATGAGGATACTCTTGACACATGGTTCAGTTCAGCTTTATGGCCGTTTTCGACGCTTGGATGGCCCGAAGCCACTGAAGATTTAGATTATTTTTATCCGACGGACGTTCTTGTGACTAGTTATGACATTATATTTTTCTGGGTCGCACGAATGATTTTTTCGGGTATTGAACATACGGGGAAAGCGCCATTCGGAAATGTTTTGATTCATGGCCTTGTCAGGGATTCTAAGGGGAGAAAGATGAGCAAATCCCTTGGCAACGGGCTTGATCCGCTTGAAGTTATCGATGATTACGGAACAGATGCTCTGAGGTACTCTCTGACGGTCGGGAATGCTCCCGGGAATGATATGAGATTCTCGTCCGAGAAAATCGAAGCCGGCCGAAACTTTACAAATAAAATATGGAATGCTTCAAGGTTTGTGCTTATGAATTTTGATGAAAATCCTGACTTTTCGGACATTGACAGCAATAAATTCACAACTGCGGACAAATGGATACTGAGCAGGATCAACACTGTTGTAGAAGAAGTGACAGGGGCTCTTGAGAACTTCGAGTTCGGGAGCGGGCTGCAAAAGATCTACGAATTCATATGGGAAGAATATTGCGACTGGTATATCGAACTGGCAAAGCCGAGACTCTATGACAGGGAACGGGAGGGCAGGAAAGAGACCCAATATGTCCTGAACATGGTTCTTGGAAAAGCGATGAAGCTGCTGCATCCTTTCATGCCGTTTATTTCGGAGGAAATATACCAGCACCTTCCGGGACATGACGAAAGCATTATGATCTCCGAATGGCCGGTTCCGGACGGGGCTCAAGAGGATAAAGAGGCCGAAAAGGCAATGCTGCTGCTGATGGATGCGATAAAGAGCGTAAGGAACATCAGAGCGGAAATGAATGTGGCTCCGTCAAAAAAAATCAAAATTCTGCTTGTGACAGATGATGAGAGAAAGGCAAGCCTGCTGCAAAACGAAAGTATTTTCTTCAGGACTCTAGCGGGCGCTTCTGAAATCGATATTGAGCCAGACAAGAGAAATGTGCCGCATGATGCTGTTT
>JAQVNH010000073.1 GCA_028703215.1 Eubacteriales bacterium | reverse complement strand
CTATTTTTTCTCCCTCTATAGCCTTGTAGACTATGGCGCCGGTCCTGTCTGTTGTCAGCAGAGATACCTGTGTCATGCCTGCGACATCAGCGTCATAAGCTGTGTCCGAGAAAAACGGGCTGAATTTTTCGCTGAATGCGGAATATCCAACCACAAGAGGGATAGTGCCTTCGGTCCTTGGCGCTGCCGTTGTTGTTGGAGCAGCTGTCGTGGTTGGTTTGGCAGTCGTCGGTTTTGTAGTTGTTTCCGAACCGCCGTTTCCGCAGCCTGCAAGAAGGCTGAAACCCATCACGAGGACAAGGATCATTGTTAAAACTTTTATACCTGTTTTTCTGATCATTATAATCCTCCTCTTTTAATGATTGTGCATTTTTTTGGTGTGCATTTATTCTATGTATTATTGCATATATAAGGATTTATGTCAAGAAATATGTGCCTGAGAACAATCAATTTTCAGTACTGATGCAGACAGCTTTTCTTTGGATGAAATAAAATGCGACGCTGATGCAAAAAATGGCGAAACACACAAGGAAGTAGGGGATCTCAGAGGATAATAACGCTTTGGTGCCATTAAAGATCAGATATGATATTTCCCCTGTTATCGCAGCTGCCGAAATTGCTATCAAAGCAATGACGGATCTTTTCAGCTGCAGCACGGAGCGATTGTACTGCTTAAAGGTCATTTTGTTGTCTGAAAAAATGATTTTTACTGTGTCAGATATAATAAAGGCTATTGGAAGAAACATTGTTATATACGGTAAGATCACATACGGTACTCTGCTGCCGGGGTTATTCAAATATCCTCCCGCCGTAAAAAGTATCGCCAGGACGAGCGAAATCGATAAATATGCGAGCTTCAGCAGCTTCAATTTGCCCGCAGGCAGATCATACATGTAATACACCCCGGTGTATACGTAGCTTCCCTGGTCAGTCCACATGTAATCTTTATTGTAAATGTCCTTGCGATGAGGACGCCATTTGCTCATGTCATCGATTCCATTGATTTATTTGACTGCTTCGTTTGGCGCATAGTATCCTTCGGGGCTGATTATCTTGAGCACCCACTCCATTGTCTTATATCCTTTGAGTGAATAATAGCGAGTCCTGCCTTCAAAATCATGCTCTATCAAAGCCTTGTCTCCGGTTTGTTCAAGAGGCGCAAAAATAAGCTCGGCGCCATCGGAGAAGGTGACTGTGACAGCTTCGCTTTGGTCATACTCAGGTTTAATGAAGATACGCTGCCTTTCGGTCAGGGTTGCAGCCCATATCAGCTTGTCGGCATTGCCGTCCATTAAGCGAGTCATACGGCCTTTATATTCTGCAATGATGTCTCCGCCCTCTTTCTGAGCGGCAAGGTGAGCGATCAATTCATTCTCGTAGCGGAAATAATCGAGTCTTATCGACACCGGTATATATACCGAGGCTGTTGCGACGATAAAAAATATTATGATAGGTATTACAACTTTTTTCATGTCAGTATTATAACATATTATGATAGAATATATCCCGGAGGCGATAGATTTGGAACATCATTCGACGATCAGGCTGAATAAAAAATTTTTCGAGGAAAACGAAAAGAAATTGCTTGAAAACGGGGGTTTGCATGTTTCCGCTTTTCTTTATGACACTGGAGTTCATGCGCTCAGGATCAGGAACCTGAGAGGCGACATCATAATGCTGCCCTACCAGGGCCAGCAGATATGGGACTGCGCCTTTGACAACAGGAGACTGACTATGAAGTCCATGTTTGAAAAACCGTTTGACACAAGGACATATGGAGAAACCTACGGTTGCTTTCTTCTGCACTGCGGGGCGACAGCTATGGGCGCTCCGTCAAAAGACGACACGCATCCTCTCCACGGAGAACTGCCGAATGCAAAATACCAGAGCGCATATATCGACTCGGGCTGCGACGAAAAGGGGAGATATGTCGGCGTAGGCGGAGAGTATGAGCATATAATAGCGTTTCGCCACCACTATGTCGCTTCGCCGTATATCAGATTGTATGAAAACGATGCCGTGATTTCTGTCACGATGTCCATCACCAACCTCAAGCACACCGATATGGAGCTTATGTATATGCTGCATATAAATTATCTTCCTGTTGATAATTCAAACCTCATTTACAGCGCAAAAAGCGATTCGGAAAATATTTTCACGCATGTCTCTATTCCTTCTCATGCCGCTGCTGCAGGCGACACAGAAAGATTTTTGGAATTTGCGAATAAGGTTGCGAGGAATCCGGAGATACATAATAAACTGACCAAAGAGCAGTTGTTCGACCCGGAGATCTGTTTTACCATCAAATATCTCTCTGACGAAAATGGATACGCTTACAGCCTTCAGCAGCACCCGGACGGATATGCGGATTATGTCAGGCACAGGCCGGAGGAGCTTCCGTTTGTGATCAGATGGATTGCCAGAACTCCCGATCTTGATGTAATGGGACTTGCGCTCCCCGCCACAGCGGAGCATCTCGGGTACACAGACGCCAGGGAAAAGGGAAACCTGGTTATAATGAAACCTTTTGAAAAGAAGGAATTTCACGGAGAAGCGGGGCTTCTGAGACCGGAAGAGGCAAATAAGGTTGCGGCTGTCATCAGGGAAATACTTGCATAAAGCGGCGTTAACACTTTTTGAGCAACAGAAAGTTAAAAAAAGAGCGGGTTACCGCTCTTTTTTAATGGCAGATAAGATCGGGACGATCCGAAACCGTCACCGTGAAAAGAATTAAAACATGCGGATTTTCGTCAAACTTTTTTTGCTGAAATTGATTTTCATCGTCAGTATCTTGTCGCTTTTAAATATTTTTGCAGCAATAATAACCAATGCTATCACCCAGACTGACTGGTAGATTATACCGAAAATCACGGGTTGATAGTTTTGCAGGAACAGGTTCTGCGAGGCACTGAAGGTGTGCGAAAACGGGATGGCATACATCAGGAGCTTGATACCGGTCGATGATGTGCCGACATCGATGAACATTGACATCAGGTACGGGATCATGATAAGGAACAAAATCGGTGTGATAAGTCCCTGTGCCTTTTTTACGTCTTCCGCGAAGGCTCCGAGTATCAGGGAGATCGCCAGTGCTATCAGAATGCTGAGGAAAAGGGAGATCCCTATCAGAGCATAATCCGGAATGCTAAGAGTCAATCCAAGCCGGGTTATCGCAGAAGAGATACTGCTGTCTCCGGATGAGCTGAAAGCGCCGCCGGTCAATCCGTTGATATAATAATTCATCCCGAACATATATGCGGTCGCCATTAAAAGAGAAACAAGCCCCGCCGCTGTCATTTTGGCAGTTACTATCGAGATTCTGCTTACAGGCGTGCTCAGAAGTGTTTCAAGAGTTTTATTCTCCTTCTCGGAAGCAATTGTCACAGCTATCATCTGCGACGCGCTCACTATTATCATGAATATAACGATAGGGATGAACATAGTCTGAGTTGTTATGAATCCCGTAACTTCATCTATGCTAATATGGGCGGTTTTTTCCTTAAGAGAAACATATTTGTCTGTGACCACCGGATTTTTCAGCACAGCGGGATCTTCGCCCGGTATGGATCGAGACATCATAAGGTTGCTGAAGTACTCGTTGACTGCGCTTATCGTTAAATCTACCGCAGCTGATCCGGTTGTGGCAAATATTGAGAAATTGCTGATGACACTGTGTTTCAATATTTTTTGCTGCTCGAGCTTTCCCATGCCGTCTTCAAAGCCCTCGGGGATTATCAGAACTGTGCCGGTTTTTTCGTCAGTCGCTTTTTTGATTATTTGTTCAGCAGTCAGATCAGTATTGTAGTCGACTGTAAAACCGGATTCGGTGAATATCTTATTTACGAGTCCGGAGGAATCGGTTTTATCCAGATCGAGTATTGAAACAGAATGACCGGTCTGAGATTTTTTTCCTTCCGATCCGACAATATTTCCAATAAAAGCGAGGGCCAGGACTCCTATCAGCATCGGCAAAATCATCTGAGGTGTAAGCAGCTCCCGGACTTCCTTTTTTAAAAGAGTAAAAAACCTGATCATTTTACCACCTCCGAGAAAACTTCTTCGAGATTCTGACTTCCGAATTCGGATTTCAATTCTGAGGGCGTTCCTATTTTATGGATCTCGCCTTTATTGATCATAGCGACTCTGTCACACAAATATTCTATTTCCAGCATATTATGGCTGGACACCAGGACGGTCATCCCCGATTGCGCGAACTTTTTTATAGTATTTCTGATTTCCAGCGCATTTATCACATCAAGTCCGCTTGTGGGTTCGTCGAGTATTGCAAGCTTTGGCCTTGTCATGACTGCCCGGGCAAGTATTATTTTCCTTACCATGCCTTTGCTGTATGTTGCCAGCTTGTCGTTCATCCTTCCCTCAAGCCCTGCGATTTCAAAAGCGGTCTCAAGATACTTTTGCCTGAGTTTAGGGTCATTGGTATAGAGAGAGGCCATAAACTTTATGTAACCGAAGCCGGTCATGTTCTTATAAGTGCCTGCCTCTTCGGGAAGATAGCTTATAACAGGTCTGATCTGCTCAGGATTTTTCCTGATGCTTGTGCCATAAAGGATAGCATCTCCGGCATCAGGCTTAAGGATAGTCGCAATGATCCTCAATGCGGTGGTTTTCCCGGCGCCGTTGGGACCTATAAGCGCAAAAATCTCATTCGGCTTTACCTCGAAATTTATGCCCTTAAGTGCTTTTATTTTGCCGTATTTCTTTTCGAGATCTTGTACAACGAGTGCATTATCCATTAGATCAGGATCCTTTCACATAATCATATATAGTCTCAGATAATAGTCTCTTTTAAACATTTTACACTTGCCGTAAAATTTATGCAATTCCTTGTGACTGTGGTATAGTTGGGTTATAATATTCAGCATATAAAAATATTCGAAGCGAGGTTTTTATGGGAGGACTTTTCGGAGCAGTTTCAAATCATGACTGTGTGGAAGATGTGTTTTTCGGGATAGACTACCATTCGCATCTTGGCACAAGCAAGGGCGGAATGACTGTTTGGAATGGCAAGAATTTCGTGCGCAAGATCCACAGCATAGAAAACGCGCCCTTCAGGACAAAGTTTGAGAATGACCTGCCATTGATGTCGGGCAACATAGGTATGGGATGCATAAGCGATGCCGAATCTCAGCCGATAACAGTTATGTCCCGGCTTGGAAATTTTGCCATAGAGACAGTCGGAAGGATCAACAACGTAAAAGAACTTGTTGAAAGCTCTTTTACAAAGCACTCCGCCCACTTTCTGGAAATAAGCGACGGACTTATAAATCCCACAGAGCTTGTCGCGTCTATTATAGATAATGAAGGATCCTATGTGGAAGGGATCAGAAGAGTTCAGGAGACCATTGACGGGTCCTGCACTATCCTTTTGCTTACGCCCGACGGATTTATTGCCGCTCGCGACAGATACGGAAGAACACCGCTGATAGTCGGTGAAAAGGAAGGGACATATTGCGTCGCTTCGGAGACATGCGCATTTCCGAACCTAGGGTATGCTTTCAAACACGAGATCGGACCCGGCGAGATCCTGTTTGTTTCAAAGGACGGCATAGAACAGCTTTCGCCTCCGCATGAGGATATGAAAATGTGCGCCTTTCTCTGGGTGTACTACGGATATCCATCATCGTCATACGAAGGAGTCAATGTAGAGCTGATGAGAAACCGCTGCGGATCTGCTCTGGCGAGACGCGACCATGATTTGGACATAGATCTTGTTGCGGGGATCCCCGATTCGGGTACCGCGCATGCGATAGGATATGCCAACGAATCGAAAAAACCATTCGGGCGTCCGTTTGTCAAGTATACGCCGACCTGGCCGAGAAGCTTCATGCCTCAGGAACAAAAAATGAGAGACCTGGTCGCGAGAATGAAGCTGATAGCTGTCAACGACTTAATAAAAGGCAAAAAGCTTCTTTTTTGCGAAGACTCGATCGTAAGAGGAACGCAGCTTCGCGAGACGGGCGAACTGCTGTTTGAGGCCGGTGCCTCACA
>JAQVNH010000072.1 GCA_028703215.1 Eubacteriales bacterium | reverse complement strand
CAAGCTCATTCTTCTTTATTTGTTTAAGAAAATAGAGATCCCTCTGAGCAGTCTTCAGGTATATAAGATAATACTTGAGAACAATTTTATGAATTATTTTATATTGCAGCATTCTCTGGATGAGCTGGCCGAGCAGGGCATGCTGGATTCATCCCGGAATGACGGCAGACATTTTTACCGGCTCAGCGGAGAAGGCGAAAAAATGGTGGGGCTTTTTTTGAATAAGCTCCCGCTGGGGATAAAAAAACGCATCGACGATTCGGCAAAAACAATAAGGAAGCAAATAAGAAACGAGACGCTCATAACCGCAGATTACACTCCCGAAAGCGAAACCGAGTATACGGTCTCTCTGGGAGTCCGCGAGGACAGTTTTCCCCTGATAGATATCAGGATGACTGTCGGAACCAGGAAAGATGCGATCGCTATCTGCAGAAACTGGAAAGAGAATTCTCAGTCTATGTACTCCGAAATCATTAAAAGCCTTACGCGCGAGATAGAAAAGGAAGAGTCCTAATCCGGCAGTACTATAGTTTTGCTGTCTCTTGATTCCCTGTATACGACAAATTTATTGCCTATTACCTGCACTAGTTCAGATCCGGTCATTTCAGAAAGCCTGCGGCTTATTTCTTCAACACTGTCCGGCGCGCTTTGCAGAACCGACGCCTTCACCAGTTCCCTTGCTTCGAGAGCATCATCGAGCTGTTTCACCAAGTTCGGATTTATACCTGACTTTCCGATTTGGAGCAGCGGACGAAGGTCATTTGCATGACTTCTCAGGTATTTGCGCTGCCTGCTTGTAATCAAAATCATTTCCTCCGATTTACTTTATATATTCAAATTCAAAATCATACATCCTTACGGTATCGCCTTCATCCATTCCCATTTTTTCCAGAGCCGATATCACTCCTTTTTGCTTAAGGAGCCTCTGAAAATACTGAACAGACTCTGTGTTTTTAAGATTGACTGAGCCGAGTATCCTTTTAATCCAGGGACCCTCGACAACGAACACGCCGTCCTTTTTTAAAACAGTGAAAGGCTCCTCTTTTCTGGCTTCGTATACGAATTCCTCCTCAGCTTCGTCATAGAGCACCGATGCGGGGAGCTCCGAGAGCAGCTGATAAGCGCGGTAGATCATTTCCCTTATTCCTTTTCCGGTCGCTGCGGATATTTGGAAAACCTCATATCCTTTTTCTATTATGGCATTTAAGAACACGCCCGCCTTTTCCTGTGCTTCAGGCAGATCAATTTTATTGGCTGCCACGATCTGCGGCTTCGCTGCAAGCTTTGAACTGTATGCGGCAATTTCCGCATTGATGAGTTCAAAATCCCTTACTGGATCCCTTCCCTCCGAACCCGAAACATCAACCACATGTATCAGCAGCTTCGTCCTCTCTATATGTCTCAAGAACTCCTGTCCAAGTCCGGTCCCCTTATGCGCTCCTTCGATAAGACCCGGCATGTCCGCCATGACAAAGCTTTCACCCTGACCCACTCTTACCACTCCGAGATTCGGTTCAAGAGTAGTAAATGGATAATCCGCGATTTTCGGATTTGCCTCGGATACGACGGAAAGGATAGTTGATTTTCCTGCATTCGGAAAACCTATAAGCCCAACATCCGCAATAAGCTTCAGCTCAATATCAAGTGTTATTTCTTCACCCGGAAATCCATTTCTCGCGAAGTAAGGCGCTTGCCTGGTTGCCGTGGCAAAATGCGTGTTGCCGCGTCCGCCGTTTCCTCCATGCGCTATTACTCTGCGTACTCCGGGTTCTGTCATATCGGCGAGCACCGAATTGTTTTCGCTGTTTCTCAGCACAGTTCCCGGGGGCACCATAATTATGAGGTCCTTACCGTTTTTTCCGGTTTTCCTTGAACCCTCGCCTTGAGCTCCAGGTTCAGCGATGAATTTCTTCTTGTATCTGAAATCGGAAAGTGTCCTGAGATTTTCGCTGACTTCAAATATTATGTCGCCGCCTTTTCCTCCGTCGCCCCCATCGGGACCGCCGGCAGGGATGAATTTCTCTCTTCTGAAGGAAACTCTGCCGTTACCGCCGTCTCCGGCCTTTATGTATATTTTTGCGTTATCGATAAACATAATACATCTCCAAACTTAACTTAAAAAATCCCGGCTGAAGCCGGGATTTTATCTCGAGTTTTTGTCTGCAATTATCAGCAATTTTTCCGCAATTCGCAATGAGAATCACGCTGAAGTGACGCTTACCTGCTTCTTGTCTTTGCCGCGTCTCTCAAAATTGACTTTCCCGTCTATCAGCGCAAAGAGAGTATCATCTTTGCCTTTCCCTACATTTTCGCCGGGATGGACTTTTGTCCCTCTCTGTCTGATAATGATATTGCCCGCCAGAACCGGCTGTCCGTCGGACTTCTTGACACCGAGCCTCTTGGACTGGCTGTCACGGCCGTTTCTTGAGCTTCCGACTCCCTTTTTATGTGCCATCATAAGCGGCATATGTATCATAAACATTTCTTTACCTCCGTATATCCATGTATGGATCTATAGTGCTATTCCTAATTTGCTATTCCTGCTCGGTTTTTTCGGCTTTTTTGGCTTTGCCCGGTATCTGTATCTTCAATATCTCAACCTTTGTAAATGGCTGTCTGTGTCCCTGTCTGCGCCTGTAATTCTTCTTTGCCTTGAATTTGAAAATATTTATTTTCTTTCCTTTGCCCTGCCCAACAACTTTCGCCTTGATTTTCAACCCGTTTATATACGGGGTCCCGAGCGTCAAAACATCTTCGTCCGACAAAGCGACAACTCTATCCAGTATAAGCGCCGCGCCGTCTTCAAGGTCGATCTTGTCAAGAAAAACTATGTCGCCTTCCTGGATCTTATACTGTTTGCTGCCGTTTTCAATGATCGCGTACACCAATTGTACCTCCTCTTACCAGTCTCGCCGACACAAGGCAGCATAACGCATTTTAAGGCCCCGGTCGAGCGGCTACCGAAGTATTTTAACACACAGGCATATAGTTGTCAATTTAAATAACCCGTCATATCAAAATATTATTGTGCATTTTATTGATCTTTGTTCTCTCAAGCAATACGAGCAGTTGACTTCACGAAAGCATGTCAACCTCTTCGCCGTTTATAATAACTTCATTGTTATAAAGGTCGTTATTGGTTATAATCTGTATTTTTCTTTTGTATTTGCGCTGCAGCAGTTTCAGATTTTTGCCTCCGCTGCCGCTCAGCAATGCCGCAACACTCGGATGCGCCTCTATTTTTAAAGCTTCCCTTGACTTGCGGGCGGCGTATTCACCGATCTTTTTCTCTATTTTCAGCGCAATCGATTCGGGTGCCTGTATCTTTCCCGTTCCGTCGCAGAACGGGCACTCTGCGGTCATAAAAGCATTAAGTCCCGGGGTGACTTTTTTCCTTGTCAATTCAATCAGCCCGAGTCCTGTCATTCCGACCACTATTGATTTCGTCCGGTCTTTGCTTAAAGCGTTTTTCAATTTGCTCAATACTTCCCGCTGGTGGCTTTTTACTTCCATGTCGATAAAATCTATAACAATGATTCCGCCAATGTCCCTAAGTCTCAGCTGTTTTGCGATTTCCTCCGCTGCTTCGATATTTGCCTTCAAGATAGTTTTCTCAAGATTTACGCTGCCGACATATTTCCCTGTGTTTACATCGATAACGGTCAGAGCTTCGGTTTTGTCGATTATGATATATCCTCCGCACTTGAGCCATACCTTGCGTGAAAGCACCTTTTTCAGCTGACTGTCGATATTGTATTTTTGAAAAATTTCTTCCTGCTTGCTGTAGCATGTCACCCTGTTTTTCAATTTAGGGGAAAGCATATCCACCATATCAATGATTTCACGGTATTCCTCGTTGTTGTTTATAACAAGACGATCAACTTCCGGAGTAAACATGTCTCTCACCGTACGGTATATGAGACTCAAATCCTTGTGCAGACAGCGCGGGACAAAACCGTATTTCTCTTTTTTCTTGATCTTTTTCCAGTGATTCAGCAGGAATTTTACGTCGCTTTTAAAATCTTCGACAGTCATTCCTTCGGAAGCTGTTCTTACTATGAGACCCATCTTTTTGGGTTTTACCGATTCTGCAAGCGCTCTTAGTCTGCTTCTCTCGGCATCGCTGCCTATCCTTCTTGACACTCCGATATATTCGGCATCCGGGATCAAAACAAGATGCCTGCCCGGCAAGGTCAGCTGGGTCGTTACCCTCGGCCCCTTTGTGTCGATAGGGTCCTTTATGACCTGTACCGTTACTGATTGTCCGGGTTTCAATATTTGCTCGATTTTTGTCTTTTTTAATTCATGATATACTTCTTCGTCTTCATCTGAAACCGCTTCATCGACGTACAGGAACGCATTCTTATCATGTCCGATATCAATAAAAGCCGCCTGCATTCCCGGCAGAACACTGCTGACCTTTCCTCTGTAAATGTTTCCGACAAGCCTTTCAGTTCCGGGATTTTCAATGTAAAATTCAACAAGCTCCCCGTCTTCCAATACGGCAACTCTGTTGCTCCCGAGAGCAACATCGATAATTATTTCCTTCATTTATTCCTCTCCTCCTTTCTTTCAGGATTGAACCAGCAGCAGCTGCTTTCTGTGTATTCCGGTCACTCTCAGACTTCCTCCGGACATTTCTTCAAGCATATTTGCTGCCAGATCCGGTCTCAAGTTTTCCCTGCTTCCCGCGTTCACATGCAAATCTATGACCAAACCTGTTTTATCGCAGCGCAATATTTCTTTGCTATTCTGTTCTCTGACTGACATTTCTTTTATCAGCGGCCTTATGTTTATGGATTTCGTGCCGCTGCCCGTATTTTTCTCAACTATGATATCATGTTTCGACATAATTGCCGATATTATTTCCCTAACTTGCTCGATTTGGCCCTCATAATCTGCTTTCAGCTCGTATTTTGCCGATTCTACTTCCGACATGATGCTGTGTTTTGATTGGGTTATCGACTCGACTGCAGTAAGTTTTATCCCTTGAGGAAGCTCGGCATTCAACGTACGGATAAAATCATCGGAAGAATATTCCCCGGCAAGCGTTATGTCCGCATACTCCCCATCGCTTGTGACGCCTACAGGAAGAGGGAGCGCAAAGACTATTTTCGGTCTCGGATTATATCCGGCCGAGTGTTCGATAGGAAGTCCCGCTCTCCTGATCGCCCTTTCAAAAACACGCAAAAGGTCAAGATGAGATATGAATTTCACTTCTTCCCCGCGCGTATATTTGCATCTCAGTATCGTCAATGCGAAATATCCTCCGTTTTTTCACCTGTTTTTAGTATGCGCCTTTTCTCAACACATATCCCGGCGTTAAAAATCCCCGCTCCGCATGCTTTGCATTCTTTTGCACATCCATCAGTCGTTCTTTCCGTTCCGGCAATTTTACTTTCCGTTTCAAGATATTCTTTTGTGACCCCGATATCAATATGATCCCAGGGCAATAATTCCGTGTATTCGCGCTTTCGGTTTGCGTAAAATGAAGTCTCAAGACCCGCTTCATTAAACGCATCCCTCCAAAGATCAATACGGAAGTATTCCCCCCAGCTGTCAAATTTGCAT
This sequence comes from Eubacteriales bacterium, assembly GCA_028703215.1. Taxonomy (GTDB): domain Bacteria; phylum Bacillota; class Clostridia; order Acetivibrionales; family STF1-152; genus STF1-152. Next base: position 456 of record JAQVNH010000072.1, on the reverse strand, counting down.
CCTTTTCTCCATGCTTTTTCCAATACCCGTCCGGTTTTTCTGTCTCCCCTGGCAAAAACCGCTTCCATGAGGCTTAGTTCAGGATCGTTCCAGCTGTATTTGATAAACTTGCTTTTGATTTTAGCATTCAGCGCTCTTTGTTTCTCGCGGAGAGTCTCAACTGAGTCCTGTGCCTCCCATTGAAACGGGGTAAACGGTTTTGGGATAAAAGAAGATGTGCTGATGGTAATGTTCAATCCCCGCGTAAGCTTGTTTCCGTTGAGTTCTCTGTTCAAATCCAGTATTTTATATCCCATGTCCGCTATCGCCGGAACATCTTTGATATTTTCGCCGGGCAGCCCTATCATGAAATACAGCTTGATGTTGTTCCATCCTCCGGAAAACGCGATTTTCACGGAATTAACAAGGTCTTCCTCGTTTACTCCCTTATTTATAACGTCCCTCATCCTTTGAGTG
>JAQVNH010000071.1 GCA_028703215.1 Eubacteriales bacterium | reverse complement strand
CATGCAGCGCAACCAGGTCTTTATTTGAAGTAACAACATGCCTGCCTGATGAAAGCGCTTTTTTTGTCAGTTCGTATGCGGCTCCCGTTCCCCCGATGGTTTCAACAACGATGCTTATATCAGGATCTGTAAATATATCTTCGGCATCGCTTGTTCTGAGCAGCTCATTTGGTCCTTTGAACTCGCGGATCTCAAGTATCTTTTTTACTTTTATCTCAGTCTTGCAGCGCTCTCCGATAATTTCCCCGTTTTTTTCCAAAGCTTCAACCACACCCGATCCTATTGTGCCGAAGCCGAAAACTGCTATGCTGACAGGGCGTTCGTGCTTTTTCGCAATACTTTCCGTTGTTCCGCTTTTTTCACGCGCGAGCATTTTATAGCTTCTCACGCCTTCTATTTTAGCTATCGAATGCATCATATCCTCGATATCCTGTTTCATGCCTGCTGTTTCAACTGAAATCGATACATCAGCCAGTCCGTTAACGGGAATGTTCTGGTTGATAGTTAATATATTGGCCTTCGCATCAGCCATTTTTGCCACGATGTTGGAAAGGATCCCCGAAATATCTTCAAGAACAAAATGCAGCGTCATAACTTTGCCTTTGGAAGTCTCATAGAACGGCAAAACCGAATCTTTGTATTTATAAAAGGTGCTTCTGCTTATTCCCGCTTTTTTCGTTGCGTCATTTATTGTGACGGCTTCGTCCATCTCAAGTATTTTCTTGGTCTGCATCACTTTTAAAAATACTTCCGGCAATACTTTTGAATTCACAAGATAGTACGACATTTCCTTGTTCATGACATCACCTTTCATTTTATCCCGGACAATTGTCCGCAATATGCGAACACCTGTATTCGTTTAGTGTATATTAACACAAGCATACTGAGGGTTTCAAGTATTTATTCAAATATAATCAGGGAAAAGGAGATATAAATAGCCGCAAAAAGTTTCATGTTCCAGAAAATTTTTATGATAGCATCGGAAAGCCGCCTTGCAACGAAACTGCTGCCTGCTACCCGTTAAGTCTCTTTTCGAGAATCCTTATCCTGTCTCTGATTTCTGCGGCTTTCTCAAACCTTAGTTCCGTTGCCGCCGCCTTCATCTCCTCAGTCAGCTGCTCTATCGCTTTATATGCGACCCTCAAGTCGACGTCGCTCTTTGAAATATAATCCGTTTCGTTCTCCGCAGCCTTTGTCGCCTCAATAATGCTTCGCACCTTTTTGATGATCGATGTGGGCGTTATGTTCTGCTCGATATTATATTGCCTTTGGATATTTCTGCGCCGGTTTGTTTCATTGATTGCCCTTTTCATTGAATCAGTGACCTTATCCGCATACATTATAACTTTTCCGTTTATATGCCTTGCCGCTCTTCCCATCGTCTGTATAAGCGAAGTATCGGAACGCAGGAATCCTTCCTTGTCTGCGTCAAGGATAGCAACCAGAGATACTTCCGGCAGATCGAGCCCTTCTCTCAAAAGGTTGATTCCGACCAGAACATCAAACACTCCAAGTCGAAGGTCCCTTATAATTTCATTTCTTTCGAGTGTTTCCACGTCAGAATGAAGGTATTTGACTTTTATATCGAAATCCGCAAGATAATCGGTCAGGTCCTCCGCCATTTTTTTCGTCAGTGTGGTGACCAGGATCCTTTCTCCTTTGTCCGTTCTTTCGCTGATCTCTCCCATAAGATCGTCGATTTGCCCCTTGACCGGCTTCACAATAACCTCCGGATCGACAAGTCCGGTTGGTCTGATGATCTGTTCGGCTATTATCGAAGACTTTTCGCGCTCATAGACTGCCGGTGTCGCGCTCACATAAATCACCTGGTTGTTTCGTTTTTCAAACTCTTCAAAGGTGAGAGGCCTGTTGTCAAATGCGGAAGGCAGTCTGAATCCGAAATCCACAAGGGTCTGTTTCCTGGATCTGTCGCCGTTGTACATCGCTCTGATTTGCGGCACCGAGGCATGCGATTCATCGATTATAGTAATATAATCCTGCGGAAAGTAGTCCATGAGAGTGAACGGTCTTGTTCCCGGAGCCCTTCCGCTTATATGTCTTGAATAATTTTCGATACCTGAGCAAAAGCCGACTTCTCTCAGCATTTCCATGTCATATTCCGTTCTTTGTTCAAGCCGCTGCGCTTCGACAAGCTTGTTTTGGCTTTTTAATTCGGCAAGGCGCTCCTGAAGCTCCTGCTCTATCGTTATCAGCGCTCTTTTCATCTTTGCTTCGGAGGTTGCGTAATGCGAAGCCGGAAATACAGCTATGTGCGATCTGGAACCCGCTATTTCGCCGGTCAGGTAATCGACTTCGGTGATCCGCTCGATTTCATCCTCATAGAACTCTATTCTCAGAACCTTTTCGGAGCTGTTGGACGGAAATATTTCAAGCGTGTCTCCCCGCACTCTGAACCTTCCCCTGCGGAAATCTATATCATTTCTTTCGTACTGGATATCAACTAATTTTCCGATTATTTCATCCCTGTCCTTTTGCATGCCCGGTCTCAGAGACAGCATAAGCTCGGCGTAATCTTCAGGATCACCGAGTCCGTATATGCAGGAAACACTTGCAACGATAATTACGTCGCGGCGTTCAAAAAGCGCTGCGGTTGCCGAATGTCTGAGCTTATCGATTTCCTCGTTTATCGATGAATCTTTCTCTATATAGGTATCAGTCATAGGCATGTATGCTTCAGGCTGATAATAATCATAATAACTGACAAAATACTCAACGGCATTTTCCGGGAAAAATTCCTTGAACTCGCTGCACAGCTGCGCGGCAAGAGTTTTGTTGTGAGCGATGACCAGAGTTGGCTTTTGCACACGCTCAATGACATTCGCCATCGTGAAGGTTTTCCCGGAACCGGTTACTCCAAGAAGAGTCTGATGCTTGTTTCCCATGTTCAGACTTTTTACAAGATTTTCGACTGCCTGCGGCTGATCTCCCCGCATAGTGTAATCAGATACGATTTTAAAGTCCGGCATTTATACCCGCTTTCATATTGACCGATATTCTTTCCGCTTGATAAGACACGGAAATATTATACCAAATAATATGTTTGCGTGATACTTGATTTGCCGTTCGACCCGCTGCCAATAAATCATTCTGCAACAATATATTCCTTGATGGCTTCAAATTTAGCTGCCTTTATTCCCGGCACATTCATGATATCTTCGATTTTATCAAACGCTCCGTGCTGCTCTCTATAGATAACAATGTCTGTTGCGGTTGCTTCGCCGATACCGGGCAGTGTGTCAAGCTCTTTGACAGTTGCGGAATTGATATTGATCCTCCCTATTTCCGACGGTTCCTCCACTACCGCTCCTCCGCTGTCTTGAACTATTAATGCGCCGACACCGGCTGAAAAGCCTCCGTTTAAGTACGATCCCTCTCCCTTTGCGCGAATTTTTAACATCAGGTTGTAATTTAATGAAAAAGCCAGGTTGATGTTTTCAATATCCGCCTCACCGGTTGCCCCTCCTGCAGCTATAATAGCATCCTCGATGATCTGTCCTCTGTTTAACGTCACGACTCCCGGTTTATTGACGCATCCGACCACGTATACCTTTATCTCATCTTTTTTACCTGCATCTTCAGCATCGCCGTTTCCCCCCTCGCCTATTTCCTCCCATCCGTCCGGACCAGCCTCGATTATGATACCCTGATCTCTTGTTATCAGCTTGTAGCCTGTGATTATTGCCGCAACTGAAAGCATGACCGCGCCGATGATCACATATTCAATTTTGATATGCGTTTTTCTCCCGAAAAAATTAAAATCCATCTCGCATTCCTTTCCTTTTGATTTTGATCACAACATTCTTATGAGATAATCAGTTATTATTTACATAATATAACATTTTTATCAATACATATCAATTTATAATTTTAATTGTTAATTCAATTCTTCGCTCGATGTCTGATTATATTTTTCTTTCTGTTTGCGCAATATATTATGTGGTAATAATATGTGGTATTATATTTCAATCTGTGTTATAATTTACACATTGCTTTACGGAGGCGAAGAATGAAAAAAGGGAAAATCTATGAAGTGCGGAATATAACCGACTTGAAAGATCTGCTCAATCAGAGTTCTGAATTGTTTGGGGATAAAAGCGCCTTTTATATCAAGGGCAAGGACGACAAATATTTCAATATAACGTACAGCGAATTTAAAAATGACGTTGATTCTCTGGGAACTTCTCTTGTGAAGCTGGGACTTAAGGACAAGTTTGTCGCTGTGATGGGAGAAAACAGATACGAGTGGTGCACCTCCTATCTTTCGATCGCTAACGGAGTCGGCGTGGTCGTTCCGCTTGACAAGGAACTTCCCCCTGCCGAGATGCAAAATCTGCTGACGCGTTCAAATGCAGCAGCCATTATATATTCCGGAAAATACCAGGGAATAATCGATCAGATCGAACCCGAACTGCCTGATGTCAGACATTTCATCAACATGGATTCTGATGAGGACCAAGGACGCTTTCTTTCCTACAGCAGGCTTGTTGATGCCGGGAAAGAGATCCTTGCTTCAGGGGATAGCAGTTATACTGATGCGAAGATCGATCCCGAAGTTTTGGGTGTGCTGCTTTTCACCTCGGGAACGACCAACCTTGCCAAGGGAGTAATGTTATCCCACAAGAATCTAGTTTACGATATCATGGCTATTAAAAAAATGATCGATGTCACCTCGGAAGACTCGATTCTTTCCATCCTTCCTATCCACCATACCTTTGAATGCACCTGCGGATTTTTATTCCCGATTTATACAGGCGTCAGGATATCTTTTAACGAAGGTCTTAAACATATTTCCAAGAACCTTATTGAAACCTCTCCCTCTTTGATGATAGTCGTGCCTCTCCTTCTTGAAGGGATGTACAAAAAAATATGGGAACAGGCAGAGAAGAAAGGAATGGCAAAAAAGCTTCGCACCGGCATCAAGATCAGCAATCTTCTGAGAGTTATTGGAATAGATATGAGGAAAAAGCTTTTCAAGGATGTGCTGAGTAATTTCGGAGGCAAACTTCGGTTTGTCATAGCGGGAGCTGCCGCCCTCGATCCGGCCGTCTCAAAATTCCTGTATGATATCGGAATCAACGCTCTGCAGGGTTACGGTCTAACAGAGTGCTCTCCTGTTGTCACCGGCAACAGGGAAGATTGTATAAAGCATCACACCATAGGATATACATTGCCCGGAGTTGAGATGAAGATCGTCAACATGGACAAGCATGGAGTAGGTGAATTTGCAGTCCGCGGCGGGAATGTCATGCTTGGCTACTTTCAAAATCCCGAAGCTACCGAACAAGTATTGAAGGATGGCTGGTTTTACACGGGAGATCTTGGAACCGTCGACAAGGATGGTTTTTTCACAATAACCGGACGCCAAAAAAATGTTATTGTCACAAAAAACGGAAAGAATATTTTCCCTGAGGAAGTCGAGTCATATTTGAATAAAAGTCCGTATATTCTGGAATCGCTGGTCTGGGGCAGAGAAGATGAAAACTCGGATGAAACACGCGTATGCGCCGAGATCGTTCCTGACATGGAAGCCATAAAATCAAACCTAACCGAGGCATCCACAACCAAGGAGCAATTACTGAAGCTGATAAGCGCAGAGGTAAAAAAGGTCAACAAACTGATGCCCCATTACAAGCAGATCAAGAATTTCGAGATACGGCTCGAGGAGTTCGTCAAAACAACGACCAAAAAAATCAAACGCTATGTTGAAAGAAATAATAACAAACAAAAACCCAAAAAAGCATGATCATGATCCGATAGAATAAGGCAGCTTATATGTCATTCTAAACTATAAATGTCATTCTAAACGAAGCGAAGGGTCCTCAACAGGATCCTTCGCTTCGTTTGGGATGACATTATTTTATTCCGCGCTCTTATCTAACCACAATATTTACAAGACTGCCGGGTACTGCAATAACTTTGATTACAGTCTTTCCGGCAATCAGATCCTTCACCCTCTCATTCCCGAGCGCCTCGTTCTCCGTGCTCTGTTTGTCAAGCCCCGAAGAGACC
>JAQVNH010000070.1 GCA_028703215.1 Eubacteriales bacterium | reverse complement strand
TTATATTTTTAAGTAAAAGGGAAAGCAATATTCATTATATCTTAAAATCGATATTATCAGTAATTATCGTATCATAAATCGATGTTTTTTTCGTCTTCTTTATTTTGTTTCATTCAAATATTGCACAAACGTGCTTGCTCAGATTGCAAAGAGAAGGCAATTCAAATATAATGGGTGCGGGTCGTTTTTACACAATGATTTAACTGCAAAGGAGCATATTGCCGTGGGTGTTTTTGCTGAAAAAAAGGGGTTTATTGTTGATATGGATGGCGTAATATATCACGGAAACCGGTTGCTTTCCGGTACCATTGAATTCATTGAATGGCTCCACGAAAAAGGCAAGCAATACTTATTCCTTACCAACAGCAGCGAGAGATCCCCCCGCGAGCTTGCGCAGAAGCTTCAGAGACTCGGCATCGAGGTTGAGGAAAACCATTTTTACACAAGCGCCATGGCTACCGCCAGTTTTCTGAAAAGCCAGAATCCCGGCGGAAGCGCTTATATCATAGGAGACGCAGGTTTGACAAATGCTCTTTACGATGCGGGATTCAGCAATAATGACATCAATCCCGATTATGTCGTCGTCGGAGAGACCCGTTCATATAATTACGAAAAGATCGCCCGCGCTGTCCAGCTGGTTCTTGGCGGCGCAAGACTTATCGGCACCAACCCCGATCTGACAGGTCCGTCCGAAAACGGTATCATTCCGGCGAATAAGGCTCTGATTGCTCCTATCGAACTCGCATCCGGCAGACAGGCATATTTTATCGGAAAGCCCAATCCGCTCATGATGATGCATGCCATGAGAAGAATCAACTGCGCGCCGGAAGACACGCTTATTGTCGGAGACCGCATGGACACAGACATAGTCGCGGGTCTCGAAGCCAGACTTGACACAGTGCTCGTGCTTTCCGGAGTTACAACACGTGAAAGCATGCTGAATTTCCCTTACCGGCCTCGCTATATAATGGAAGGCCTCAAGGATTTCCTGACTCTTTGATTTAGCCGACATCCGATATTTCAAGGTGACAACATGCCCGAAAATAAACAGGAGTATGAATATTATATGCGGTCAGCATTGGCTGAGGCAAAAATGGCTTTTGCGGACGGCGAGTCGCCGATCGGCGCAGTCATTGTCCTCGACGGAGAAATCATTGCATCCGCGCATAATATGAGGGAAACGAAAAATGACGCAACAAGCCATGCTGAAATAACAGCCATAAGGAAAGCCGGAAAAAAACTTGGTTCGTGGAGGCTTGAAAACTGCGATATTTATGTTACCCTCGAACCCTGCGCAATGTGCGCAGGCGCTATTATTCAGTCTCGCATAAGAACGCTGTGTTACGGAGCGGCTGACCCCAAGGCGGGAGCCGCAGGCTCTGTAATAGACCTTCTGGGTGATAAAATATTCAACCATAAGGTAGAAGTGGTATCCGGCATCTTAGAAACCGAATCCGCGGAAATTCTCAAGCAGTTTTTCCGCCGGCTTCGATGAAATATGTGCTTGGCTAAAGTCATTGCGGGAATTAACTTTGAGAATTTGCACGGGAATTTATTTATATAATTCAGCTGTAATTTCTTTGTATCTGTCAATCGTTTGTTGTATAATGTTCAAAATAAATCGTTTACCGATCGCCAGGAGTAATCAATATGCCCAAAAGAAACGATATAAAATCAGTTTTAATAATCGGTTCAGGTCCCATTATAATAGGCCAGGCGTGTGAATTTGACTACTCCGGAACACAGGCGTGCAAAGCACTCCGCAAGCTCGGCTACAAAATAATTCTTGTGAACTCGAATCCGGCCACTATCATGACCGATCCCGAAATCGCGGATGTCACATATATTGAGCCGTTAAACGTCGAAAGACTTGCGGAAATAATCGAAAAAGAACGTCCCGACGCGCTTCTCCCAAACCTTGGAGGCCAGTCCGGATTAAATCTTTGCGAAGCGCTTCATAAAAAAGGCACTCTGGAAAAATTCGATGTCAAAGTCATAGGCATTCAGGTTGATGCGATCGAGCGCGGAGAAGACCGCATTTCATTCAAGGAAACAATGGCCGGTCTCGGAATCGATATGCCCTTGAGCAAACCCGCATTTACAGTTGAAGAAGCTGAGGCGATAGCTGTTGACCTCGGCTTTCCTGTTGTGGTGCGACCTGCTTACACAATGGGCGGAACAGGCAGCGGTCTCGTATATAATCTTGAGGAACTCAGGGTCATCGCAAGCCGAGGTATTTCGGCAAGCCTTATCGGACAGGTCCTTATCGAAGAATCCGTTTTGGGCTGGGAGGAGCTTGAGCTTGAGGTCGTGAGAGACTCCTCGAACAAGATGATCACTGTATGTTTTATAGAAAATATCGATCCTATGGGCGTGCATACAGGAGATTCATTCTGTGCCGCCCCAATGCTTACCATAAGTAAAGAATTACAGCAAAAACTCCAGGATTATTCTTACAGAATTGCGGAAGCGATCCAGGTAATAGGCGGAACAAACGTGCAGTTCGCTCACAATCCCAAAACCGGAAAAATCGTTGTTATAGAAATAAACCCGCGCACATCAAGATCCTCCGCGCTGGCTTCGAAGGCGACCGGATTCCCTATCGCCATGGTCTCATCAATGCTCGCGGCAGGCGTGACGCTTGACGAAATACCCTATTGGAGAGATGGAACGCTCGATAAATATACGCCCTCCGGCGATTATGTCGTAATAAAATTTGCCCGCTGGGCGTTCGAGAAGTTCAAAGGCTCCATAGACAAACTGGGCACTCAAATGAGAGCAGTCGGCGAAGTCATGAGCATAGGCAAAACCTATAAAGAGGCCCTGCAAAAAGCGATCCGATCGCTGGAAAACGGCAGATACGGGCTCGGCTTCGCAAACCGCTACAACAAAATGAGTCTTGAGGATCTCATGTCCCTATTGAAATCTCCCTCAAGCGAGCGCCAGTTCATCATGTACGAAGCAATTCGCAAAGGAGCCGAAACGGATGCCTTGTACAATTTGACAAATATCAAGCCTTGGTTTATAGAACAGATGAGAGAGCTTGTGGAATTCGAAGAAGAGATGATCAAACACCGGGACGGACATCTGCCCGATGAAATGCTTATAAAAGCTAAAAAGGACGGGTTTTCAGACAGATACCTCGCAAAAATACTTGGCGTTTCCGAGAATGAGATTCGCAGCCGAAGGATAAGCCTTGGCATCGTCGAGGGCTGGGAGCCTGTACCTGTGAGCGGAGTGAAGGGTGCCTCCTACTATTTTTCGACATATAATGCGCCCGATAAAACGATTGCAAGCGGAAGAAAAAAGGTCATGATCCTCGGCGGAGGCCCTAACAGAATCGGCCAGGGCATTGAGTTTGACTATTGCTGTGTCCACGCAGCTATAGCGCTCAGAGAAATGGGTTTGGAGACGATAATGGTAAACTGCAATCCCGAAACCGTTTCAACGGATTACGACACTTCGGATAAGCTTTATTTTGAACCTCTCACCGTCGAGGATGTTCTTAGCATATACAACAAGGAAAAGCCCGACGGCGTGATAGTCCAGTTCGGAGGCCAGACTCCTCTGAATATTGCTCGCGAGCTTGAAGCGGCGGGCGTTCATATCCTCGGAACTTCTCCCGATACAATAGATCTTGCTGAAGACCGTGACAGGTTTCGCAGGATGATGGAGAAAATGAATATACCCATGCCCGAGTCAGGAATGGCGGTAAATCCGGATGAGGCTGTTGAAATTGCCTCAAGGATAGGATATCCTCTGATGGTAAGACCTTCCTACGTTCTTGGCGGACGGGGGATGGAAGTCGTTCATGACGAGGAGCAGCTGCTGCGTTACGTTGCAGATGCCGTTGACGTTACACCCGAACGTCCTATTCTGATAGACCGATTCCTTGAAAATGCCATCGAGACCGAGGCAGACGCGATCGCCGACGGGAGCGGGGCTTTTGTGCCTGCTGTTATGCAGCATATCGAGCTTGCAGGTATCCATTCGGGGGATTCGGCATGTGTTATTCCGCCTGTCAGCATACCACAAAAACATATCGACACGATTTGCGAATATACCGAAATAATCGCCCGCGAGCTTCATGTAGTAGGGCTTATGAATATGCAATATGCAATAGAGAATGACAAGGTATATGTTCTGGAGGCAAATCCTCGCGCGTCAAGAACCGTTCCCCTGGTATCAAAAGTTTGCGACATACGCATGGCTAAAATTGCTACAATGATCATGGCTCAAGCCATCACCGGCGGGAAGAAGCTTTCAGACTTCAAGCTTGAAAGAGCCCATATTCCTCATTTCGGAGTCAAGGAAGCTGTATTTCCGTTCAACATGTTTCCTGAAGTCGATCCTGTTTTGGGACCTGAAATGCGCTCTACCGGAGAAGTTCTCGGATTGGCGGAATCCTTCGGCCTTGCATTCTTCAAAGCGGAAGAAGCGACAGGAACTCCCCTCCCCACCTCGGGTTGCGTTCTTATAAGTGTCGCTGACGGGGATAAAGCTGAAATCGTCGAGGCATCTCGGGAGTTTGCCAGGCTTGGATTCAAAATAAAGGCAACATCCGGAACGCGCGACTTTCTGAAACAGTACGGCATCGAAGCTGAAAATATTTTTAAGATTTACGAGGGACGTCCGGACATTGCGGACGGTATCAAAAACGGCGAGATTCAGCTCATAATAAACACCCCTATCGGAAGGCGCAGCCAGCACGACGATTCATATATACGCAAGGCTGCGATCAAATATAAAGTGCCTTATATAACGACCGTTGCGGCAGCTGTCGCAAGCGCCAAAGGAATAGCCGCGCATTTGGAGGACCGGGAAGGCAAAAAGAGCAGCGTAAAATCCCTTCAGCAATTCCATTTCGATATAAAAAGGGGCAGGAATTGAAAAAGCATTTTCTTATTGCTGTAATTATTACAGCTGTAATGCTGATCCTCTTCGGATGCGCTGCCGGAAAACCAGACATCTCTGCTCAGACCTCGCATGTGGAAAACACCTCTGAAACCGAAACACTGCCCCCTCCCTCTTCGACCGCAGCCGGATCGGAGTCATCTTCTGAGACAACCTCATCTGTTCCTGCAATAACTTCGGAAAATGCGACAGAAACGACGGAATCAGACGATTTTTATAAAGACTCCGTCCTGTACAAACCTGAAAACATCGACAGGTATATCAACTATAAGATGAAATATCCTGACTATACATATGAGGAAGTAATCACATTCGTAAATATCGGGATTGATATGGATCACTATTCTCAAATCACCTCAATAACAGACTATGACAACCTGAATGTCCTGGTAAACAAATACAGGAGGCTCCCCGCAGAGTATAAACCTGAACTTGTCAAGCTTAGCTCATTTCTTTGTTATTCGGACGGCAGCGGGAACGTCAAGGAACATTACCTTCGGGAAGAAGCGGCAAGCGCCTTTGAAGCCATGCATGCCGAAGCTGCAAAATCAAACCTGAGCATTGTCGCATACGGAACTTACAGAAGCTATGAAACACAGAAAACTATCTGGGAATACGCGGTCAACAGCGGCAGGACTATAGAGGATGTCGACAGCAAGAATGCAAGAGCAGGACACAGCGAGCACCAGACAGGATTGGCAATAGACGCGATGATAAACACTTATGATGTCACCCAGACCGGAGAATTTAAATGGTATTCGGCAAATGCCTATAAATTCGGCTTCATCATAAGATATCCCGAGGGAAAAGAAGCCATAACCGGATACAGCTACGAGCCATGGCATTTAAGATTTGTCGGCGTCGACATTGCCACCGATATGCATGATAACTATAGCAGCCTTACTTATGATGAATATTACGTCAGGGTCATCGAGCCGGCGCTTTAAAGTATTAAATCTAAACACTGTTTCCTGCTCATCATCCTCAGATTATCAGTAATCCGGCAATCTCCGCAGAGTTTATTAACGTGCACCTTAGTGTAAAGTTTTTGTAGGTGAAAAAAGAGAGAGATCCAATGACCTGTGTTAAAGTAGTTGTGTAACCAAAACTCAACGAAAGGACAAAGGATCTCTCATG
>JAQVNH010000069.1 GCA_028703215.1 Eubacteriales bacterium | reverse complement strand
GTCGCCGTTTCTTGCGTCAAACACGCCCTGAGCCATCCTGACAGCGATCGCAAGATCCGCGAATCCAGCCACTTCTTTGCCGAATCCGGCAAAATGAACTCCGCCGTCGATTCCGTCAACAAGAGGAGTAAGGTTGAACTTAACATACTGCTTTCCGGTGTTTCCTTCCCCGAGAGTATAGACAGTATCCTTCCACGGGTTTTGCTCTCCTATCGACATGTAAGTCGTGAGATTGTCAACAGGAATTTCCATAGCTCCCGACTCTGATGTCGTAGGTTCGGGTGTAGTTGTGGGGGCTGCCGTCGTGGGCTTAGCTGTCGTAGGCGCTGCTGTTGTCGGCTTCGTCGTCGTCGTTTCACCGCCGGACGGTCCGCATGCAACCATTGTGAGTGTCATGGCGAGTAAAAGAACATAAATGCCCAATTTTTTCAATAACTTCACTTTTCTTTCCTCCTTTTGCCTGATAATTATTTTACATCATCATACGTTTTCTTCATAAGGCAATTCTATCTTTTTTCTTAGAGCAAATGTATGTCTATTTTGCTGGATTTTCTTTCTCCGGCAAACTTCTTTTAGTTGACATAGTCAGAGGTATTGACCGTAGCTGTGTTGTTTCTGGTCAGTGTTATCGGACCGGTAAAGCTCGCGCCGCTGACTATTTCATGCATTTCGATACCGGCCGGCAAGCCGTACACTGTTCCGGTGATAGTGCTGTTGGTGAATGAACCCCGGAGCACGTCATATTTGCCTCCGGTCGAAGTGTTCCGCTGATTATTGGCATCCCTGCTGAATCGCAGTTGCATGCGGAGCATGTATCCGATTTTTATCGGCTCGTTGACCTTGTTGCTGCAAAGGATTATGGTATTGCGTATTTGGTTGTCGCTCCCGCTGAAGAGCCACATTGCAAATTCCTTCGCGTTCAGCGAGAAGAATCTGTCGGTATGGACTCCCGGACAATCATACATTTCCGTAAGCAGAGAGATCGGAGAACCCATGTCGCCGCAGTCCACAAGGTGCGCCCTGCCTTCATTGTCATAACCGTTTGCGTCCGGTCTGAGCTCTGTGCTGACATACCAGCCAGTCTTGAGCGCATTGACTGAGACGCAGTCCTCAAAGTATCCTCCCTGGAGGTAGAAGTTCGCGCCTTCGCCTTCTTTGAATATTGTTGTTCCGGAGTCTTCAGCCGGGTTGTTTCCTACTTTCAGCGTTGTCCCCGGAAGCATAGCGCGCTGACCTGCGTTGTCGGATCTGCATCCGAAAAGCTGAAGGTTGGTAATTGGTCCGCCTGTCATCGCCGGTTCTGTGTAGAACCCGGCCTTCCATGACTCAAATGCGTAGCAGTTTGTCGCTTTAACATTAATGATGGTCTGAGCTTCGCAAAGATCAAATCCCACTGACCAGTCGTAATATCCGTGACCGTTCGTTTCAGGCAGCTTTGCTATGGCATTGGCTATATCCGTGCCTTGTCCCCTCAGCTGTCCGCATCCCGAGTAAAGGGCGCGCACTCCCGTCAAGGTGATGTCTTTTGCAATATATGATTTTGAACCGGAATGAATGAGAAAACCGTGATGCGATGAAAATTGTATCTGGCAGTTTTCTATCTTGATATTTTCGCAGTTCTGATTTACCCAAATACTGCCTGTAGCGCGTCCGTACCCCATATTGCACCATGAGCCGTTCGGATAAGTGCCGTTATAGTTATGGACAAGTACTCTTGAGATAGTTGCATTGCCGGCATTCTGGATTTTAAGTATCGAATATCCGGCCAAAGCTATATCGATGACTCTGCAACCGTCGCCTCCCACTACTATCTGGCCAAATTGATCGGCATTGCATTCCGCAGTGCTTGCAAGAACTGCTCGGGTCTTAAATACAGCCATTACGGTTGGATCAGGGTACAAGACCGTCTGACGATTTGCTGGCTGTATTATCTGCGTTGCGCCGGCTATGGTCGTATTGTTTCCCATGTATATGTGGCGGTCATTGCCGTCTATATAGTAATCGCCGGGAGCAAACAGAAATGTTTTATTTCCCGCCTGGATCGCAGATCTCAGAGTTGTTGACAATTCTCCGTTGATGCAAATATAAGTCGCCTTGTTTTTCCATTCTGATGTGCTGGTGCTGGAAGCAACTATGATCGCATTCGGATAGCTTGTATTTGCTGGCGTGGTCGTGGTTGGCGCTTTTGTTGTCGGCGCGGCTGTCGTAGGCGCGGCTGTCGTAGGCGCGGCTGTTGTAGTCGGAGCAGCAGTCGTCGTCGGAGCAGCAGTCGTTTCCGGAACCTCTACCTCGTAAAGCTCCACCTGAGCCGCTTTTGCCGCATCGATCGATTTGTCGTCCTCGACAAGTTTTTCAACGAGAGTTTTAGTCCCGTTTTTCAGATTTGATTGCAGTGCATTAACTGTGGCTTCTGCGAGCTGATCAATGCTGAACGTGCCTGTGTTGCTTGGTTTGACTGTTGTAAGGCCGAACTCTACAGCCTTGTCAAAAACGCTGTTCCATGTGAAGTCAGTATTTTCGACATATCCAAGCGCTACCAGCATGATTTTGTAATACATCTGGGCGTTTATCTCTACAAACGGTCTGAAGGTATTGTCCGTGTAGCCTTGAAATCCCAGAGTCTGATTTGCGTAAAGGTAAGCGAGCATCGTTTTATTTTCTGCGGTAAGCGGATTCCCGGCTGCTGTTCTTGCAGTTGCGGCATCGCTGAAGTTAGCGGTTCCTGTAAAGGCTTTGGCGTCAGCTTCCTTGCCAAGCAGTCTCAGAAACAGCCATGCCGCCTGGTACCTCATGGGTACGCTTGCGCGATAAGCCGCGTCAACTCCGCCTCCTGTTCCTTTAAGCACTCCGATCGTTTCCAGTTTGAGCGCGTCAGGCGTTTCGGCTGCCGATACCGGAACCATTATAAGAGTTGCTATTAGTGCAAGTCCAAGTATCAATGCCAATAATTTTTTTAATTTCCCCAATTTGATTCCTCCAGTGTTTTATTTTTTTATTTATAGTATTATTTATACTTTTTATCAGATATTCTTCCGGACGGATTGCATGCCTTGCTGTAAAGTCTCTAAAACCCTGCTTCAAGTTTAACATGTTCGACCCTGAGCAACTCTCCGACCGGGGCGGAAACGATGAGCATTTTCCCAAGATCGTTTGTGTATGCGGTTGCTGAATTTCTGTAAGAGTAGTTCTCGGCGGCAAGTATCCTGTTTCCGTCAGGTGTTGTTATATATACCGAATAGTTTTTTACGGATAAATTTGCGTATACATCCACATGATAAGTTTGATTGGCAGTGTAATAAACCTTTTCTACGCTGTCGAAGCTCGCTCCGTTGACATATCCGATGTGGCCTTCCGTGTTGAGTCTGACCATAAGTCCGAGATTCTGAAAATTTGTTACCTTTACATCATAGTCGGCAAAATCGACGGAAGCGTCGATCTTGTCCTGCAGTGGAGTCAAATCAAATGACACATGCTGCTTTCCTGTGTTGCCCGGTCCGAATGAATATATATATGACGTCCATTGCGCGCCTTCCGCCCTCGAAGTGTAAACTCCTTCATAGTCGACCGGTATCTCTCCGGGCTGAACGGGTGTGAATGGCCTGGGTTCTGTGGCTGCAGCCGTTGTTGTCGGGGCTGCGGTAGTATTTGATGGTTCACTTGTGTCAGTTGGAACCTGGCTTGGTATTGTCAGGTCCACAGTCGATTCTCCGGATGTTTTTGTGCCCGGATCCCCATTTTCGCATGCGGCCGCGAAGACCAGCATCATCAGCGTCAATGCGTATGCAGCGAACCTTCTGAGCGATTTCACCGAGATTTCCCCCTTTTTATTCGCAATCATTTATATCCTAGTCAATCTATCTTCGAAGTCATCTGTCTTTTCTTAATCTGCTGCAATTTAATTGATGCCTTATTGCTTAATCAAATATTCGATACATTTCCATATGCATATTTGACTCATGCGCTATTCCCATGTTCCAAGCTTTATATTCTCCACCCTGAGTTTTTCATTTTCTCCGAATGAGATTATGGCCATTTTACCAAGGTCATTGGTGTACGCCAATGCTGAATTTCTGAATGCGGCATTCTCGACCAGGAGCGTTTTCTCTCCGCCCCGGGGCGTGATGTAGACAGTGTAATTTTTGTGAAGCATGTCCGCATATACATCAACATGAAATGTCTGGTCTGCCGAGTAATATACTTTGTTGATTGCATCCATGGAGGCTCCGTTGCGGGCGTCAAAATATCCGTATGTGTTCATTCTGACAAGTATTGCGAGATTCTCGAACCCGCGGACATTTACTTCATAATCCGCAAAGTTTACAGAAGCATCCAGTTTTTCGCCAAGCGGAGTGACATCATATGACACATGCTGTTTGCCTTTGTTGCCCTCGCCAAAAGTGTAGATGTATTTTTGCCATCCGAGATTTTCTCCCCTGGAAGTGTAAACCGCATTGCTGTCGATAAATATTACGCCTTCTTGAACAGGAGTAAAGGGACGAGGCTCGGTAGCTGCAATCGAAGATTCGGTCGCTTCGGCAAGAGATGATGCGGGTGCGGCCGAAGATGATATGGTTGAGTCAGCCGGAGAGGCTTCCGCCGTGTCGGAAGAAGAGGATACGGGCACAGACGCGTCTGTCGCAGAAACGGCTGACGTGGTGCTTTCGCCGCTATCGCAAGCTGCCATGCCGATAAAAAGCAAAATTGCCAACAGTATATTGGTCAGCCTTCGCATTTTTCCCTCCCGTTTTTCTTTTGAGGACCGAATACGATTATAATACAGACATCGACAATTTTACAGTTAGATATTGCTGTAATTGCGCTTTTGCTCTTCCGGTAAAAATGGCTGTGATCAAGTCTAAATAAACCCTGAAGGCCTTTATGAGCAAGCATGGCAGTCTATCATTTCCGGCCATCGGCTGAACTCATTCTTGAATTATAGTATCATTACCGATAAAATGTGTTAGAATTGTTTCGAAAATGACGGGAGTGAATTATGAAAATGTCAAAAAAAGGCCTGATATACTTAATAATAGCTGTTCTTGCAGCAGCATTGATCTTTGCGGCTGTTAAATTTGTGATACCGATGGTAACCGATGGTGGCGAAACAAAGGCTTCGGGCCCGTCGACTACCCAGTCCGGAACCACGACTCAGCCGAGTACATCAACTCAGCCCGGTACCACAACTCAGCCGAGTACATCAACACAGCCCGGTACTACAACATCGCCTGTCATAACGACCTCGGGACCGTCGCAAGCATCATCGGTTTTCCCTCTCAGAGTCAGCGATAATAAAAGGTTTTTTATCGATCAAAACGGTGATCCGTACTTGATATTTGCCGACACCGGATGGATGCTTTTTTCTTATATCTCCAAGGATGATGCCGTTTTTTACCTTGATCAAAGGC
Organism: Eubacteriales bacterium; assembly: GCA_028703215.1. Lineage (GTDB taxonomy): Bacteria > Bacillota > Clostridia > Acetivibrionales > STF1-152 > STF1-152. Next base: position 777 of record JAQVNH010000069.1, on the reverse strand, counting down.
ACGATAACGGAGTCAACACTATCCTGTGCTATGCTGCTCCCTTTAAAGTCGGCACTCCCGACGCCGAAGGGGAGATCGCTTTTATCGGCAATGACCTTTCCAAACCCAACGACGCTTATTTTGACCATGTTGACTACATTATTCAGCTGGCGGCGCAAAGGGGCATGCAAGTCATTATATGTCCCGCAGAAATGGACAGTTACAATAGTTATTACACGACTGAAAACGCCCGCGAACTCGGGCGTTACTTCGGCAGCCGCTACAAGGATCATAAAAATATAATGTGGTTTGTCGGCGGGGACGTGCATCCTACCGAACGACAAAAAATAATATCCGATTCGCTTGCGCTCGGAATACGCGAATATGACACAAGCCACCTCATCTCGTTCCATCCGGCCGGCGGCGCGTCAAGCTCTGATTTTTTCAACGGTTATTCCTGGCTTGACTATAACATGATCCAGGTCTATACCGCGGATTCTCCAAAATCTTACACTTCAGTCAGCTCAGACTATGCGAAGTCTCCCGTCAGACCGGAGCTGCTTATCGAGCCTTGTTACGAAGACAACGCCGGCAATACCCCGTACCAGGTAAGGCGCTCTATTTCATGGGGATTCACTTCCGGCGGATCCGGTTTATGCTACGGAAACTGGGTCATTTACAGATACAGGGGAGAGAGTGAAGGCTACGACTGGAAATCACATCTTGACGGACCCGCTTTCATGTCCGTCTCATATATGTATGAATGCTTCAAAGAATACGACTGGAGCAGGCTCGTTC
>JAQVNH010000068.1 GCA_028703215.1 Eubacteriales bacterium | reverse complement strand
ATCTTTCATTTCGTATGAGCCGTCAGCATACCCGACTTTGCCCATTCCGCGTTTCGATCCGTTCTCTAACCGATAGATGTCATAGGCGGGTTCTTCATAAGGATGCGCTGATAAAGCGGCCTTCAGCATTTTGTCCAGTTCTGGTTCCGGAACGATCGTCTCAAGTCTGACCTCATCGACTTTGATCAGCCTCCCTTTTTCTCCTATGTACGGATTTGAGCCGTCTTCAGGTTTGAAGGTGCCTATGCCTTCGGATGCAAATGTGCATTCACTGTATTTTCCGATATGTCCCGCCCCGTTTTCGATCATCTCTTTACGTACTGATTCAAGACATTCCCTGGGAACGTATATTACGACTTTAAATAATTTTTCTTCAGCGTAATCATTTAAATCGACTGCATTTTGCAACCCAAGCGCTGACGCAAGCATGAAGTTCAAACCGTCCGGCGCGGCATCAAGATTTGTGTGTGCCGAATATACCGCGATATCGTTTCCGACAATATCGCAAATCATCCTTCCGGAGGCTGTTTCCGTTGTGATTTGAGTCAAAGGTCTGAATATTACCGGATGATGAGTTATTATCAGGTCGGCATTGTCTGCTTTAGCTTCCTCCAAGACGCTTTTGGTTATGTCGAGACATACAATGATTTTTTTGACTGTTTTTTCTATCCTGCCTATAAGCAGTCCCGTGTTATCCCAGCTTTCTTTCAGACAGGCGGGAAATCTTTTATCAAAATACGCCTTAATGTCTCCGACAGTGGTATTCAATATTATCTCCCCTTTTTCCCTGATCGATTTTTTCAATCCATCAATTTTATTTGTCAGCTTTGTGATTTATCCATTTCAATAAGATATTCAATGATCAGATTTGTTTTATGAAGTTCGCATTCGGCTTCTGCGGAGCTTTTTCTTGCCTTAGAGAGGCCGCCGCTTATTTTGTTGTAAATTTTTATTTGTTTCTGAATGTATTTTTTCAGAAGCGGGTGTTTTTTTTCTATAAGCGCTTTGCCTAATATGTTTTCGATTTCCGTCGTCTTTTTACTGATTCGGGACGTCCTGACTTTAAAAATATTGTAAAGCTTGTTGCCTTCTTCGGCCAGATCTTCGTCATAGATCTCAAAACCTTTCATCTGAAGCCACTCCCGAAGATATTCCACGGCATACATCGGCTGTATTATCATATTTGCGGATCCAAAAACTTTTGGCATGCCCTCTCTGAGAATATCAGAGATCAAAATTCCGCCCATGCCCGCAATAATAATTGTTTCCGCTTCTTTTTCAGATAACGGCGCAAGCCCGAAACCTATCCTTGTTTCAATAGCATTTTCCAGGCCATACCTCGATATATTACGATTTGCTGCGGCGATGGGACCTTTTCTTATATCCGTCGCGATCGCCCTGGAGCATATTCCGTGAGATACCAGATAGATCGGGATCAGCGCATGGTCCGTTCCTATGTCTGCAACTGCAGCGCACGCAGGAACATTATCTGCAATCGCTTTTAATCTGCCTTCCAGTTTAATTGCCATGATCAACCTGCCGGTGACTGATTATACCCCTGCTCAATCGAGGTAGTCCTTCAGCTTCTTTGATCTGCTCGGGTGTCTGAGTTTGCGTAAAGCCTTTGCCTCGATCTGACGGATGCGCTCTCTCGTCACGTTGAACTCCTTTCCAACCTCCTCAAGTGTACGGGCTCTGCCGTCATCCAGCCCGAATCTGAGTTTCAAAACTTTTTCCTCCCTCGGCGTAAGAGTATCCAGAACATCGATCAGCTGCTCTTTCAGCAGTGTAAAGGCAGCGGCTTCCGCAGGCGCCGGGGCGTCGTCATCAGGAATAAAATCACCCAGATGACTGTCTTCTTCTTCCCCAATAGGAGTTTCAAGCGAAACCGGTTCCTGTGATATTTTGATTATCTCCCTGACTTTTTCGAGCGTCATTCCCATCTCTTTTGCAACCTCCTCAGGCTGCGGCTCCCTTCCGAGTTCCTGAAGGAGCTGGCGCGAGACTCTGATAAGCTTGTTTATCGTTTCCACCATGTGAACCGGTATCCTGATAGTCCTTGCCTGGTCGGCAATAGCTCTGGTGATCGCCTGTCTTATCCACCATGTGGCATAGGTGCTGAACTTGAAGCCTTTTCTGTAATCAAATTTTTCTACGGCTTTTATAAGCCCCAGATTTCCTTCCTGTATCAGATCAAGAAACAGCATCCCTCTTCCGACATATCTTTTCGCTATACTTACGACTAATCGCAGATTTGCCTCCGCCAGACGTTTTTTTGCAGCGTTGTCGCCCTCCTCCATTTTTTTTGCCAGGGAAACCTCCTCATCGGCTGTCAGAAGCTGTACTTTTCCGATCTCTTTCAGATACATTCTTACCGGGTCATCAATGCTTATACCCTCAGGAATCGAAATATCTATTTCCTCGCTGCTTGTCTGTATCTCTTCAAGTTCCTGGTCGATCTCCCCAACTACATCAATGCCGACTTTTTCGAGGGTGTCATATATTTTTTCTATTTCTTCGGGGGCGAGTTCCGTTTCCTCAAATGCATCCATGATCTCCTTATATGTGAGTACGCCTTTCCCTCTGCCCTTTTCAACAAGCTCTTTCAGTAAAGTTTTCTTTGATTCGTTTTGCTGTTTCATTTTTGCTTCTCCTCCCGGTAAATACGCCGGCTAAATTTCCGACAGCATCCTTATGATCTGGTCTAATTCCTGCGTCAGATTCCTGATATCCTGATCGTCTGAATTATTTTTTGTTTTAATCCTGTCGAATATTTCCTGCTTTCTTCTGTTCAACCTGTTTATTTTGATCTTCTTAACAATGTCCACCGGTTTTCTGTTACTGTCAAATACGCACTCTTTCTCAAATATCATGGATAGTTCCGGCACTGTCTCCGGCTTGAGCATATTCAGAACCTCCGGCGGCGTTACGGTTATGTTGTTTGCTATCCTTTCAAAAATCATCTCGGCAGCAAGTTTTATTTCATCATTCAAAAAATCATCCAGAGTTATATTCTTTTTTATCATGTCATAAACCTGATTGTCAGAAGCTATTGCCGCAAGCATCAATAATTCGTCATGATAGTTTCTCTGTTCTTCTATACCCCTTGCGGCACTGTTTAAACCTTCCCTGTTTTTTGACTGCGCACCCTGTCTTAATTGTTTCTTTGGCTTTTGAAGCTTCATTATTTCCGCCAGAATCGATTCTTCGCTTATCCTGTATTCATGAGCAAGTTTTTTGGCATACATTTCGGTGCTGATCTTATTATCCAGCTGCGATAGCGCGGCTGCCATTTTGTTTATAAATTTGATTTTGCCTTCGGTCGTCTCTGTTTCATTCTCGGATTTATAAACCTTTATCTTATATTCAACAAGCGAAAGTGAGTTATCCATAAGTTTCCGGAATTCTTCCGCTCCGTGCGCCTTGATAAAATCATCCGGATCTTTTCTGTCCGGGATGATGAGTACCCTTACATTGCACCCTATTTCATCCAGCAGGTCGAGACCTCTAAGCGCCGCATTTTTTCCTGCGGTGTCGGTGTCAAATGAAATGATCATCTCATCATAATATTTTTTGAGCAGCCGTCCCTGATTTTCCGTCAGCGCTGTTCCCAGGGATGCCACCGCGTTAGTGATGCCGCTCTGGTGCAGCGTGATCGCATCAAGGTATCCTTCTACGATGACCACTCTTTTTTCGCCTGAATTCTTTGCAAAATTCAAGCCGTATAATGTGTTCCTTTTGTTATATACAATCGTTTCAGGCGAATTCATATATTTGGGATTTGAGTCATCTATAGACCTTCCCCCAAACCCGATGACATTGCCTCGAACGTCAAATATCGGGAACATGACTCGTCCTTTAAAGCGTTCGAATATTCCGTTCCTGCCTTTTATCACAAGACCGCTTTTAAGGAGAATATCTTCGGAAAAGCTTTTATTCTTAAGCGTTTCTGTTAATTTGTCTCCTTTTGCCGGCGAGTATCCCAGTCCGAATTTTGTTATCGCAGAGCTGCCGAGCTTCCTTTTCTGAAGATACGTCCGGGCATGGAGCCCCTCTTCGGAATTAAGTGCGGCATAAAAGAATCTCGCGGCTTCTTTATTCGCTCTTCTCACTTCATTTCGGATCGCCGCATTTTTGTCCTCTCGCTCGCTGTTTTCAGGAAGTGCGATATGTGCTTTGTCTGCCAGAAATTTTATTGCGTCGACAAAATCCAGGTTTTCTACTCCCATTATGAAATGAATCACATTCCCGCCCTTGGAGCATCCAAAACAGTTGAATATCTGCATTGAGGGGGTAACGGAAAAAGAAGGCGTTTTTTCTTTGTGAAAAGGACAAAGACCGAAATAATACTTGCCCTTCTTTTCGAGTTTGACATAGTCAGAAACAACATCAACTATGTCATTTGCCATCCTAACCTCTTCGATTGTCTCATCAGTGTAAAAAGAGCTCATATGATCGCCTTAAAACAACATTTGTCACAGTATATATTCGACACTGCGACCCTTTTTCCTTTATTGTCAATCATGTTATTTTACATCCCCATGGTTTTAAGCCAAATCGCGCATTCTATTCTTTTTTTCTGAAGTTTGCAGCTGATATCATATGGGATAGAAATATCTCCGTTTTGTTCAAAAGCATTTGCGGCGCATCCCCCGCTGCAAAAGAATTTTGCCCAGCAGTTCCTGCAGATCTCCTTCGTCGTAATGTTGCTGGACTTGAATTTTTCAGCTATTTCTTTTTTAAATCCTTCTTTATAAAGATTCCCAAGTATAAATTCTTTCTTGCCAACAAACTGATGACATGGATATATGTCTCCCTCGGGCGTCACTGCTACATATTCGTATCCGGCTCCGCACCCTTTTACCCTCTTTGCCAGGCAAGGTCCGTTTTCAAGATCGATGTTGAAATGGAAATACCTGAACGAGTTTTTTTTGTTTTTTCTGTTCAAATATTCCTTTGCCAGCCATTCATATTCGTTGTATAGCTCATCAAGATGTTCCTCCTTGATGGCATAAACATTTTTTTTATCCGTAACGACCGGTTCGAGAGATATGCTTTTAAACCCGAGATCGGCCAGATGCAGCACATCCTTTGAAAACTGAATGTTATAAGCTGTAAATGTTCCTCTTACATAATGGTCTCTTTCTCCTCTTATTTCACACATTTTCTTGATTTTCGGCATTATATGCTTGTAGCTGCCCCCCCCGTTTGGCAGTTTTCTCATCCTGTCATTTGTTTTTTCAGTTCCGTCAAGACTGAGGACCACATTGTCAAAAAGCTCGTTGATCTTAGTCATTTTTGCCTCGTCAAGCGCAAGCCCGTTTGTTGTTATAGTGAACCTGAAATGTTTATTTTTTGTCTTTTCAATAGATCTTGCATAATTTATTATTTCTACTATGGCGTCAAAATTCATCAGCGGTTCTCCGCCAAAAAAATCAACCTCGAGATTAACTCGGCTGCCGGAGTTGGCAGTCAGGTAATCTATGGCGCGAAATCCCGTTTCTTTGTCCATTAAGAGACGACCGTGACCGAAACTGCCTGTGGAAGCAAAGCAATATCCGCATCTCATATTGCAGTCATGCGCTATATTTATGCACATCGACTTTATTACTCCGGTTCCAAGCTTCTCCAGGGCAGCTTCGATATCGCCTTCCGGAGAGAAGAGCAATCCTTCTTTTTCAAGTTCTCCGATCTCGTTTATGCTTTCGTTCAATATTTTTTCATCGATGTCGCGGCAAGAAAATGATCTCAGCATCTTAAGATCCCTTATATCACTGATGCTTGCAATGTTGGAGTCTTCATCCCTTGATTTGATATATAGCTTAAGCACTTCATAAGCTGTATCGTCAAATTGAAATACCGCCCCGCTGTTGACATCTAAAACAATATTCGTATCATGCATCCTGTAATGGTGTACCATGTATTGCCTCCCGGACAAATCACAAAAAATGTGAAAAGAAGTCTCTTTTCACATTTTTATCCGATATTTTCTTTGCTTATTTATGCGAATTCATCGCTCATGCATGCAACATGGCATTTTGTTTATTGCCTGGTGTTCTCGCATTTCTGATTACCCACAGTGCATGATGTTTTACATGCCGACTGGCAGGATGCCTGGCATTCGCCGCAGCCCTGTACTTTTGATATTTTTGTGATGCTCTTGCCGTTTATTTTTCTGATATGTGTCATATCATGTTCCTCCTGAGGTTTCTTAAGCTTTTTCTAC
>JAQVNH010000067.1 GCA_028703215.1 Eubacteriales bacterium | reverse complement strand
TGATGCCCCTGCTGCACCAGCTTTCCGCCACTTTGATTATATAATTCTTATTCAGGGTTTTATGATCGAAACAATGCCTGAAAAGAGAAAGCATGACGTCTTCCTCAAATCCGAATTTATCGAACCATGAATCTATGTCGGTGTACCAGGATGGCGACATTACGCCCTGGAAGAAAGAATCGTTGATCGCGGTTATGATCATGTTCCGCTTCTTGTTCCTTTCTCCGCTTAAGGCTGCTTCTTCGGGCGTAGAGGTTGATTTCATCCTGTAGATCTTATTGACTTCCCTCTGTTTGAGGTCTGTTATTTCAATTTTATCTTCTTTTCTTTTCAGCAATCCAAGTCCTTCAAGATAGACAAGCCCTTCTCTGACGGAATCAATTTCCATGTTGAGTTTCTTTGACATGTCTTCATGAGAGGATCTTTTTTTCCTTCCGGCAAGAAAAAGGCAGTGCAGATATAATTTAACGTATTCGCTTTCCATCGACGGCATATATTCCGATAGAAATATGTCCGGGACCGGCGTGTCGGAATAGACTATAGACTCTGGACCCTCAAACTTCATTATGCATCTTCTCCTCGCTGGAACATTTGAGTCAGGAACAATTATAACATAATCGGAGTCTTACAGTAAAGACGGGCGCGTAAGCCGCAAACCGCCGCAAAGGCATAATGGCATATTTGCCGGCTGTTTGCGCAGGTTGCATTTTCCGCATTGCTGTTGTATTATGTATTTGCTTATTTTATGCGTGCGCCCGTAGCTCAATTGGATAGAGCGTCTGACTACGGATCAGAAGGTTGCGGATTCGAGCTCTGCCGGGCGCGCCATTTGTAACAAAGGGGGGATCGTTATGAAGAAGCTGCTTTTAGCGCTGTTCATTTTTACAGTTTTGCTTTCAGCATGTTCAGGTAATAACGGCTGGACCTCCACTTCTGCATCAACCGCACCACCAACCACCACAACAGCGCCTCCAACCACTACAACCGCGCCACTTGAACAATCTAAGGCCGTAGACTATTTCCCTTTTACCGCCGATGTTCACAAGAAATTTAAAGGGGACGGCAACGAATATGCCCAATTCGATTCCTATGTCGATTACATAAAGGGCAATATGATCCAAATCCGGGAGATGAACGGAGGCAGTGTTTCTGTTCATACCTACCGGCTTGAAGAAGAAGCTGTCATAAGTGTCTATTTTCAGGGAGAAGTTTATTACCGCCACGATTTCACCGGAATACAGGGCGTCGAGGATATAGTTATAAAAGAGCCTATTGCAGTCGGAACGACTTGGACGCTGAGTGACGGTTCCGTCAGAAGCATAAGCGCCATTGACAAGTCATTGGCCTTGCCCGCAGGTGATTACACGACTTTGGAGATAACGACCACTTCTGCGACCTCAGTAATAAAAGATTATTACGCAAAAGACATCGGCCTTGTTAAAACCGAATTTTCAATGCCCGGCGATGCGAATGTTATTTCCAGCAGCCTCGAACTGTATGAAACAGATAAGCCCTTTTCGCAGACAGTAACATTCTATTTTCCCGATTTTGCGCACGAGAGGCTTGTCTTCGAGGAGCGTGAAATAGTCCTTAAAACAAATGAGGATATCCTTCCCAGGCTTGAAGCACAGCTCAAAGATCATCCCGGCGGAAGCGATATTTCCAATGTTTTATCAGACGGAGCAAAGGTTCTTGGCATCGAGCCGGATGAAGCCAACGGGATTTTAACAGTGGATTTCTCATCCGAACTCATTTCTGAAATGATTGCCGGAGCGAATTTTGAAGGAATGCTCATACAATGTATTGCCAATACTTTCGGAGATTATTACCAGAAAGAAAAAGTGGTCATAACACTTGAAGGAAACCTCTACGAAAGCGGTCATTTCATGCTGGGAGAGGGAGAATACTTCTCCGTTGACCACGATAATGCCGTGCTTTTTGAATAGTTGAATAAGATACTGATCGGTTCCCATATAACAATGCATGACTTCAATTATTATACATGGCTTCGTATATTGCGTCAGCCAATGCATATTTAATTGCTTACTGACGTTAAATCATCCGGCAGCGCTTTTCCTCCGGGAGTATAATACGTGAGTTTTCCCTGCTTTTCCAACACCAGCAAGCCTTTTGCCAGACCGGCTAAAACAACCGGCTCATCGAGTATGATTTCATTTATCGTGTCGCCGTATGTATCAAACAGCACTATTTTCTTATCAGTATTTTGTACGACATAGATTCCGCCATAAGCATGAACGGTCAGATTATAGCGGAATTCCTCAGTTCTGAGCAGCTTTGCCTGCATATTACCGTCGCAGTAAATGATATCATATGTGCGGGGATAATCGGACACCCAGCCCAGAAAAAGAGTGTCGTTTATTCTGCTGAGCGCATTTTGGTAGGTCTTAGACAGTTTGCGGCCATCACGGCTGTACAGAGCATACCATCCTGTGCTTTCACTAACTATCTCACACTGAGAACTGTTTTCCTCTTCCGGCAGGGTCGATGAAATGTCCTCGATCCTTTTGTTTTCATAAATCTCTTTGCTGTCCATATCAATTACAAAGTAAAACGGGGCATCACTGTCATGAGGAAATTCCAGATTAATATAGAGTTCGATCAAATTTCCGCTTACCTTTCCTCCCTTGAAACGTCCTTCAGTCCCATACAGATCTGTAAGCATCCTTTCTCCCGCCCGGTTTATCAAATGACCGTATGTAACTCCGACTCCGATATTGTCATATACAAAGATGTAATCGTCACCGGAACTGATATATCCAAGCTCATCTGAGCTATGGACTTCAAGGCGGCTGTCGATCCATTTTGATACGATATTCATCTGCCAATCTCGAAAAATGGGGTAATAGTCGGGACCCGGAACCGTGGCTATCTGACTTGACATCCCGTTGCAATAATATAACCTGAGTATGGTCAATATGGCTTGCTCCCTTGTAAAACAGGTCTCCGGCGAAAACCGGCCATTGCCCACTCCCTGCATGATACCGTGGCGGTAGCACCAGTTGACTGCTGTTGTGCTCCATGATCTTACCAAGGAGCTGTCCTCAAAAGAATGCGGCATCTCATAGCCGGCATATCCGCTGTAAAAAGTACTGTTCGTCATATCCTCGCTCATGACTGAAGGAGCTAAGGATTCTGCTGTTTTATAAAGCATTTTCGCAGCTTGCTGCCTCCGGGTCGGTTCATCCGGCATAAAGTGTCCCTTCCCATCGCCCTCAACTATCCCCAGAGCGCTGCAGTATAAAACATTTTCATCGGACGTATCTGTAAATTCACTGTCGCCAAGCTGCGGAACAAGCGAATCAAGCGGCTCCGCCTTCTTCTCTGCAGCCCAAATATCGGCCAGCCTCACAATAAGTGCCGCAAATTCCTTTCTTGTTATAGCGAGTGTGTAATCACTCTGCAGTATCTCCGGAACAAGATCCAATGAAATGGCAGTTTCTACTTCGCCTGCCGCCCAGTATGAGGGCTGGAGATTTTCGGCTGCACAAACAGACGGCAACAGGATTATTATGCATATTACTATCGCAATAATTCTTTTCATGGTACTCCCTCCTCAAAAGGACTAAAAAATAATGAAGGCGAATTAAACCATATCAGAAAATAAATGATCCTATGCGCAATATTTTTGTGCATTTTCGAGATGAGTTATTTCGTCTCCAGCAAAGCGTATGCGACCGCATAGGTTTTGCTGTGCGACAGGCTTATAGATATTGCAACGCCATCCATGCCCTCAAAGCGCTTTTTTGCAAGACCTGACAGCAAAACTCCGGGTTTTCCGTTTTCATCTCTTGTGATTTCGATGTCCTTCCAGCCGGCATTGCTTCCCATTCCCGTTCCAAAAGCCTTGGAAACCGCTTCTTTTGCTGCAAATCTTACCGCATAGCTTTGGTATTTACCGCTTTTTCTGCTTTCACAATATTCGATTTCGTTTTTTGTGTAAACCTTGTTTTTGAATGCTTCGCCATTTATTTCAAGGTTTCCTCTGATCCTTTTGACTTCTACTATGTCAACTCCGCAATATACAGGCATTTTTCCACCTCAGGCTTCCAACGACCTCTGCTTCAGGGTGATATTCTCGTTGTCGGTTTTTATCGATTCTTACCGGTCTTTCCGGTCCTTATTCCTCGCTATTATGTTTTGCTTTTGTTAACTGTGCTTATGATAGCCTTTTCCTGATTCTTGATGTGCTCTTCAGCTATTATAGCCGCTGATTTTGAGTCACCGGATGAAATCGCTTTAATGATCCGGTCATGCTCGTCCAATATTTCCGCCGTATTGCTGTAGCCCTTAAGATATACGACCCTGTATCTTTGGACCTGCTCTCGCAAACTGCTTGAGATTTGAATAAGCCTGTCGTTTCTTGATGATCTGTATATGATCTCATGAAATTCAACATCCTTTTTGATTATGCCCTGAAGGTTTCCCTTTTCGATATAGTTTACAAATTGTATGTGTACGTTGTCTAATTCCTTAAGCTCTGTGTCTTTTATTCTCTTTGCCGCAAGGCTTGTTGCAAGCGCATCAAGAGACGCGCGTATTTCAAGTACATCCATAATATCTTTGGGGGACAAGGTCGAAACAAAAGTTCCCTTTCTCGGGACCATCGTTACAAGTCCTTCAAGCTCGAGTTTTCTGATCGATTCCCTGACAGGCGTTCTGCTCACACCCATCTTTTCCGCAAGATGAACTTCCATAATGCGCTCTCCCGGTTTTAATTCGCCCATTATTATCGCATCCCGCAAAGTGTTGAAGATGACTTCTCTAAGTGGTTGATAGTCGTTAAGTTTGATTTTTGATAATTTGCCTGCCATTTTTCAGCTCTCCTCGTTAAATGTATTGGTCAGAAGACACCTAAGTCCTCTTTTTCGGAGCTTTTTCGCCGCAGAGACAGCTATCTCCTCGTCATCAAACAAACCGAACACCGTCGGTCCGCTTCCGCTCATCTGGCTTCCCAATGCTCCGTATTTTATCAGCGCTGCTTTGGTTTTATTTATGATCGTGTGCTCTCTTGCGGTAACACTTTCAAGCACGTTCACCATCCCGCTTGCCAGGGCATTGATGTCTCCGCGATCTATTGCTTTAAGAAGCGCGCAAGTATCCGGCCTCTCTTTTACGCGCTTTTCCCGGTATTGTTCAAATATCTTTGCCGTACTGACTCCGAAACGGGGACATACCAGCAATACTTTCACGGAAGGCAACGGCTTCAAAGGCGTAAGTATTTCCCCAATTCCTTCAGCGAGAGCTGTTCCTCCGACGATGCAAAACGGCACATCTGCCCCGATTTCCTTTCCTGTTTCGATTAATTGTTCATTCGACAGTTTAAGGTTAAATTTCTTGTTTATTGCTTTAACTACAGCAGCGGCATCTGCGCTTCCTCCGGCAAGTCCGGCTGAGATCGGGATGTTTTTCTCCAGCTTGACAGCAATTCCCGACTTTATTTTATATTTCCTCTGCATGAGAGCAGCCGCTTTATAGGCTGTGTTTTGCTCGTCACAGGGGACTTTGTCATCAGCGCATTGTATTTGAACACCACTGTCAATTATCCACACCCATACTCTGTCGTATAACTCCAAAGTCTGCATTATAGTGCATATTTCATGGTATCCATCGGGTCTGATTCCCTTGACATCCAGAGAGAGGTTTATTTTTGCCCTTGCCTTCAGGTCAGTCACAAGCAGCCATCCTCCTCATTTTAAGCCTATTTCATAGTATGCCGGTCTCAGTTAATGAGTACATTATATACAAAAGACATTGTTGGTGCAATAAAGCGGTTTGAACGTATAAAAAAAGACCTGCCGAAGCAAGTCTTATTGATTTCATTGCAGTTATCCGACCTGTATCGGAAGGTTGTCTTTGCAGCGGACTATTTCTACCGCTTTTGTCAAAATGTCCGTGTAACTGTACGATACTCGTCTTGTCATTTCATAGTCGTTCTCGAACTTGACGACAAAAATGCTGGGGTAACTATTTTCAAGAACGCCTTCCTTAGTAAACGACTTTTTGCGTCCCTTGTTTGATTTAAACTGGACCTTTTCTCCTATACAGTCCCGTATATTTCTTTTGATCTCGGCAATCTCTTGTTTTTCGGCCATTATATTGTCACCTCATCATATGTTTGTTAATATTGTAACACAAAACATGTTCTTTGTCAAAAAATATATTATTATAACAATTCAATTTATGTGCTGTCAATAGGTTCATTAAAAATGTTTTGAATTTCCTTGAAA
>JAQVNH010000066.1 GCA_028703215.1 Eubacteriales bacterium | reverse complement strand
CGGAATAGGAATACTTCCATATGCGGCCAGTGACCTCAGAACTACTGCATTGCTGACATCTCTTATAATGGACGAAGTCTCTCAGGATAAACTGATTCAGTATTTCTATGGTTTTGTGCTTGATACCGAAACCACTCCGAATCCTGCCGCACTTTATGGACTTGCCGTGCTGGGAGAACCGGTCCTGCTGGAAATCGACAAAGCAGCAACTGTTGAAAATCTTAAAACCGAGGATTATATTTTCCTGGCTCTGGCTTATGCTCAGCTCGGAGAAACTCCCCAGGCAAATGAGATATTTGTAGACAGGCTGGTTCCTTTACTGAACGAGAAAGAACCCTATTCATCTATCAAAGCCGGGAATGACGAGGATCTGACCCTGCAGTACACTGCCCTGACATCAATTCTGATGTCCGAACTCGGCAGAGATCAGAAGGACGGCATGTTCGCATATATGACTGACAAGTGGACCAAAAACACGATAACAAATATAGAAAAAATGCTTTACATACAAAATGAAATAGAAGGCGCATCGGATGTGAAAGTGACTTTCAGATATACCTACGACGGCAACACCTATAGCGAAACACTGGAAGGCGGTAATTCCGTCAGGATCAATGTTCCTTCACAGAAAATATCCGACCTCACAATCGACAGTGTTACCGGCAATGCTTGTGTAGTATCGGTCTACAGCGAAAAGCTGACAGGCAGCTTAGCCGCTGATAATGATCTGTCGGTGTCAAGAGAGTATTACAGCTATACGACCGGCGAAAGAACAACTGCATTTGAACAAAATGACATCGTCAAGGTCGTTATAAAATGGAACATCGCCAGAAATGCTGATGACTCCGGATATGAAATCACTGATTACGTTCCGGCAGGACTTCAAGCCATAGACAGCCCCTGGCAGGCAGGCATAAAACCCGGGGACGGATATTGGAGCTTCAGAAACATAGACGGACAGAAGGTCAAGTTCTATGTCAGCAAGGAATACAGGAAAAATGAACCCTTTGTTTATTATGCCAGAGTGATCAACCCGGGAGAGTTCACCGCGGAATCTCCTATAATACAGGGTGTTGTCGTAAGAGACAGCCTGAATTTCGGAACACAGGATATAATAACTATCAAATAGGTTTTTACAAAAGATAAAAAACAGCCTCTCACTTTTCATTGTGGGAGGCTATTATTTTGCAGTCTGCCGTTGAGTGATCGATCAGTTAAAAAATCTTTTCAAAAACCAAACCAAAAAAGAATTGATCTATGAGTATCAGCGCTCCCAGTGAAAAAACATAGTACGAGAATACTCTCAGGCTTCCCTTTTCAAGTATCCGTTTCATGAATCTAATTGCAAGATATCCGCACACAGAGGCAGCAATAACTGCAATTATTGTCGGCAAGAGTTCAAGCGATACCGGCTGATTTGTTTTCAACATATCATAGCCGCCTTTTGCCGCCGCTCCCAATATTGTCGGTATCGAAAGAAGGAAAGAGAATTTCAGGGCGAAATCTCTGCTCATTCCGGTGGCCAGCGCAGCCGATATCGTCAAACCGGATCGGGAAAGCGCCGGCAAAATAGCTATTGCCTGAGCTGTTCCTATGAATGCGGCATCTTTGAACGTTGCTGTTTTTTCATCTTTCTTTTTGTTTTTTGCTTTGTCTGCAAACCACAAGACTAGTCCGGTGATTACGAATGCAATCCCGAGGAACTTTCCCGATTGGAATGTTTCCTCGATGAAATCGCTGAAAAGAAGAGCTATTATTCCGGTCGGCACAAGGGCAGCAGCAAGGAGAGCCGTCATTTTTGAGAACGGCTTCCTGATTATTGCCAGAATATCCTTGCGGAAAATGATTATTACGGGAATAAGAGTGGCCAAATGAAGCGCGATGTCAAATACGAGAGCCCCCTCTTCTATCCCGAACAGCATTTGCAGCATCACGAGATGTCCGGAACTGCTGACAGGAAGAAACTCGGTAAACCCTTGAACTATCCCGAGAATGATAGCTTCTAAGATACTCAAATTAGTGTCCTCCGGAAATTTATAAGATAATTATGACACTGACTCTTTTTTGAGCTTCGGCTTCTTCGGAGAGTGTTTTTTGAGGCTTGCGCGATTTTCATTTATGACCTGCTCCGGCGGAAGCGACATCTCAACAGTTTTTCTGCTGATAATGCACTTTTCTATGTTGTTTGAAGAAGGGATCTCGTACATAACATCCAGCATAAGTTCCTCAAGTATGGACCTGAGTCCTCTCGCTCCGGTATTACGTTTTATCGCCTTTTCCGCGATGAGCTCGACAGCTTCATCTGTAAATTCCAGATAAGTGTCATCCATCTCAAACAATTTCTGATATTGTCTTAAGAGAGCGTTTTTGGGCTCTCTCAATATCCTTATCATTGATTCTTTGTCAAGTGAATGCAAGGACACGATTATCGGAACTCTGCCGACAAATTCCGGTATGAGGCCATATTTCAGAAGATCCTGCGGGAGGATATGCTTGAGGATATCCCCCACATCGGAGTTTTTTTTGCTGTCGATCTGCGATCCGAATCCGATGATATTCTTCCCTATTCTGTTTTGTATGATCTTCTCGAGGCCATCGAATGCTCCGCCGCAAATAAACAGAATATTTGTGGTGTCGATTTGAATAAACTCCTGATGAGGATGTTTTCTCCCGCCTTGCGGAGGAACCGAAGCGACCGTTCCCTCAAGAATTTTAAGCAATGCCTGCTGGACTCCCTCTCCGCTTACATCCCGTGTAATCGAAGGATTCTCGGATTTGCGAGTTATTTTGTCAATTTCATCTATATAGATGATACCTTTTTCAGCGCTTTCGATATCATAATCCGCAGCCTGTATAAGCTTGAGAAGAATGTTCTCGACATCTTCGCCCACATATCCGGCCTCAGTCAAAGAGGTCGCATCGGCTATTGCAAAAGGCACATTAAGTATCCTGGCAAGCGTCTGAGCAAGCAAGGTTTTCCCCGAACCTGTGGGACCAAGCATGATTATATTGCTTTTCTGCAATTCGACATCGTCAGTATCTACTCCGGACTTGATTCTTTTATAGTGGTTGTAAACAGCCACAGATAAAGTCTTCTTTGCGAGATCCTGCCCGATCACGTACTGGTCCAGTGATTCCTTGATTGCCTTGGGCTTTGGAATGTCGTCAAGCTTGACATCAAATCCGCCATCAGATATTTCCTCTTCAAGAATATCAGAGCACAGATTAACACATTCATCGCATATATAGACATTCGGCCCTGCTACGAGCCTTTTGACTTGCTCCTGCGCTTTGCCGCAAAAAGAACATTTCAGTTGTTTTTTTTCTTCATTTTTTGCCAAGATTTTCACCTCATTTTGCTTTTCTGACCATTATATCATCGATCAAACCATAAGCCTTCGCATCTTCGGCGGACATGAAGAAATCTCTTTCCACATCCTTTTCTATGCGTTCCATTGGCTGACCCGTTCTTTCGCTTAAAATCACATTGAGTTTATTCTTGATTTTGAGAAGCCACTCTGTGTGTATCTTTATGTCTGTAGCCTGGCCTCTCATGCCTCCCAGCGGCTGGTGTATCAAGATCTCCGCATTCGGGAGAGCAAATCTTTTGCCCTTGGCTCCCGCCGCCAAAAGGAACGCGCCCATGCTTGCTCCCATACCCACACATATCGTCGATACATCAGGCTTAACGTACTGCATCGTGTCATATATCGCAAAACCAGCCGAAACAGATCCGCCGGGACTGTTTATATACAAGAGTATATCCTTGTCAGGATCCTCGGCTTCAAGATACAGCATCTGCGCGATAACAAGACTTGCCGTCACATCATTGACCTCGTCTCCCAATATGATTATCCGGTCTTTCAAAAGTCTTGAGTAAATGTCGTAAGACCTTTCCCCCCGGTTGGTCTGTTCAACTACAATAGGCACTAATCCCATTTTATTACCTCCTCAGCAATTTCTGCTATCTTATCATGCTTTTTTTTATTTGATTTTTTGATTTATTTTTTTCGTTGCATCCTGTTATTTAATTGCTACGTCATTTGATTACTGCGTTTTGAACTATGAATTTAACCGTATCCCTGAATTTCAGGCTTTCTTTCAGATACGCGATATCCTCTTCTCTGAGTTTTTTCCTGAAATCCTCAGGTTTCTGCTTGTAGTTTGCGGCCATTTCCTCTATTTCTTTTTCAAGAGCTTCCTGCGAAGGCTCAATTTTTTCCGCTTTGCTGATCGTCTCTATCGTGAGCCGGTTTCTTACCTCGCGCTCCGCTCTTTCTTTCAAGCTTTCCCTGAATGCTTTTTCATCGCTTCCGGTAACTTTGAAATATTGTTCTAGATCGAGCCCCTGATACCGCAGAGTCATTTCAAATTCCTTGACGATGTCGTCTATCTGGTCTTCGACCATCACCGGCGGGATGTCTATCGTTGCATTCTCCGAGACGGTGCTGATCGCTTCAGAGTTATAGTCGTTCTCGATCCTTTCATTCTCTTTCTTTTCCAGCTGTGCCTTCATGTCGGCTTTATATTCTTCGAGTGTGTCGAATTCGCTGACGTCTTTGGCAAACTCATCATCCAGGACAGGCAACTGACTTATCTTTATCTCCTTGATTTTCACCTTGAAAAATGCTTCTTTTCCTGCCAGATCCTCGCTGTGATACTCTTTGGGAAAGGTAACATTCACGTCGACGGTATCGCCCGTTTTGGCGCCTATCAGCTGGTCCTCAAAGCCGGGAATAAACTGTCCGCTTCCTATCGTAAGCTGATGATTTTCTCCTTTGCCTCCTTCGAACGCCTTCTCTCCCAGAAAGCCTTCATAGTCGATAACAGCAATATCATCCTTCCGGATCTGCCTGCCGTCGTCCGCCGCCACGATCCGCGCGTTCCTTTTCTGTATCTGCGCGATCTCCTTATCAACATCCTCTTTCGAAACAGAGACTTTCTGTTTCTTGATTTTTATTCCCTTATATTCTCCCAAAGCAACTTCCGGCTTTACGGTCACCTTGGCGGTGAATATCAGATTTTTCCCGCTTTCTATCTGTTTTATATCTATCTCAGGTTTGTCAACAGGCTCGAGACCTTTTTCTTTTACCGCCTCTTCATAAGCTTCCGGAAATGCGATATTGAACGCATCTTCGTACAGGACCTCTATGCCATAGTAATTTACCATGATGTTCATAGGCACCTTGCCTTTTCTGAATCCCGGAACAGAAAACCTGCCCTTGTTTTGAAGATAAGCCTTTTGCAGACTTTCTTTAAATTTTTCTTCTTCGACTTCTATCTCAAGAAGAACAGTGTTTTTCTCAACATTTTCAACCTTGACATTCATTATGATTGATTCCTCCAGCCCTTATTGTTTATTCTGTTTTATAACATACCCTTTTCAGTGGCATTTTAACCTTAACATTGTATCATATAATACCTGTTTGTCCAGCAAAAAGCAGCATTCGATCCGCCGTTTAAGTTCTGGCGCGAGGCAGTTCAATACTTTTTCCTATAGGATTTTTACAGGATCAAATCTGAGATGATCTGCCGAAACAAAAATATATTCTATACCGTCAATAAAACCCGAATAGGCATTTTTTAAATATTCTCCATGCAAATGACCATAAACACACTTGTCTGTCTTATAGGCTTTCATGACTTCAGTAAATCCCGAGGACAATGAACCGCTGCTGAACGGCGGATAATGAAGCATTACGGTTAACGGATTATCTGATCGCGAAGCGCTTTTCAATGACAACTCAAGTCTTTGTATTTCCCTGCCGTATAATTTCTCGTCCTCTTGGTCGAATTCGTCGTCTCCGGGACACTTCCATCCCCTTGTGCCGCATACCGTCATATTTCCAAGATCATAGCTGTTGTTGTGAAGGAAGCTGATGGTATCGTAGCCGTTCTCCGAAACAAAGGCTTCCAGTTTATTCATTGTAGTCCACCAGTAGTCATGATTGCCCTTGGATATTATTTTCTTTCCGGGAAGATCGTTGATGAACTCAAAATCATTATGGGCATGGTTGAGATAAGTCGCCCAGGAAATGTCTCCGGGTATCAGAACATAATCTTCTGCCAGGACCTTATTCCTCCAGTTTTGCTCTATTCTTTTCATGTAATCCTGCCATCTTCCGCCGAACACGTCCATTGGTTTGTCTACGCTAAGCGCAAGATGCAGATCACCGATCGCATATACCGCCACTATTTATCCTCCGCCGCAATTATTCCATGGAAATATCTGTAAACTGCCTCCGCCGTTTTTATGTTTATTCCCTCCGCCTGCATAAGTT
>JAQVNH010000065.1 GCA_028703215.1 Eubacteriales bacterium | reverse complement strand
GAAACGGCGAGCCATATATTTTCGGCTTCGGCTCCGAGGTCGCTGCCGAAAAGATCAATTGCCCGTGGATAGCAGATCGCGCCTATCCGGCTCATACGACTATGTTTGGAGCTCTGCCGAAGAGTTGGGGCAAATATGAAAACTTTATTAAAGACCTGGATATGGTGCTTGACCAGAACGGACTCGACAAAAACGATCCTATCGCGGTTGATCAATTGGATGGCCAGCTTCTTACTGTCCTTATTGAAAAGGGATATAAGATCAGTGACGGCCAGGAGATAATGCAGAACGCGAGAATGATAAAAACCGATGAAGAAATAATGATAATGATGAATGCCGCGGCAACGGTTGATGCGGCATTTTATATAATGGCAAAGAATCTGCGGCCCGGTATTCGTGAGAATGACCTGCAAGGCGTTGTGTCAAACGAGCTGCATCGGCTTGGAGCGCAGTGGGTGATAAACATACAGATGACGAGCGGTTCTCGCACGCACCCGCATCCCCATCTGAGCAGCGATCGCATAATACAGCCCGGCGATATGGTATTTGCAGACATCGTAACGATGATAAACGGCTATCATACTTGCTATTATCGGACATTATGCTGCGGCAAGCCTACTCAGGCTCAAAAGGACGTATATAAGCGGACTTATGATATGCTGCAAAGAGGCATCGAAAAATGCGTCATAGGGAATACCTCGGCGGACATTTGCAATGCCTGGCCTTCTGCCGACTATTGGGGATATAAAAACGAATCGGAGGCATTCGGACTTGCATTCGCGCACGGTTTAGGAGTAGGACTATGGGAACGTCCCATCATACATCGTCTGTACAGTCTGGAAAATCCTATCGAGATCAAAGAAGGAATGGTTTTCGCTCTTGAAACATATGACAGCAACGGAAAAGACGGAGCGCGTATCGAGGATGAAGTGGTCATAACGAAAAACGGACCGCTGGTTATTTCAAAATTTCCATGCGATGAATTGATTGCATGCCCGATTTTATAGACAAGGCGTAAATAATAATTAAGTTGAGTTAACGAAAAAATTATCGAAAATAAGAAAGGGAGATAAATATGATCACAGGTCAGGTTCATGCGGGAATTACAGTAGGCGATTTGGATAGAAGTGTGGCGTTTTACAGAGATATCCTCGGATTGCGCCATGTAAAAACAGAGCCTCCCCGAGCATCTCGCGGCGAACGTCTTGGAGTTCCGGGAGCAAGAATAAAAATTGCCATCATGGATTATCCCGGCGGCTCGATAGAATTGATACAGTATTTTGAACCCAAATCTCAAAAGGAAAAAGCAGAGCCGGTCAACTCGATCGGTCAGGTGCATATCGCGTTCCAGGTCGATGATATTGAAAAAACCATTGAAAAAATGGTGGAAAAAGGTGTCGAATTCATAGGCGGCAACAAGCATGAGGTTATTTCGGACGGACCTTTGCAAGGATGGAAATGGATATATTTCAAAGATCCGGACGGTACTAATCTGGAGCTTATTGAAGGAAAATTGTCTGAAGATTGATTTGGCAGAATGGAATCGTAAATTTCCGCGGCCACACACCTTACAATATTTTTAGTTAAGAAGGGTGCTGAATGGAAAAAGAGTCAGTAAAAGAGACATTATTGGAAATAGAAAATATCCGAAAAGAATTCGTAGGAGTTCTTGCACTGGATGACGTCAGTCTGAGTATTCGCAAAGGCGAAGTGCATGTCATTGTCGGAGAAAATGGCGCGGGCAAATCTACGTTATGCAAAATTATTTGCGGATTATATCCAAAAAATTCCGGGAATCTTTGCTTTGAAGGAATCGATTACAATCCTCGCAATGTTCGTGATGCTCAGCATACAGGAATAAATATGATCCACCAGGAACTTAATCTGCTGAAGCACAGGACGGTTGCCCAGAATATTTATGTCGGTGTGGAGCCGATATCAAATAAGCTGCTGAAAACAATAAATGTAAAGAAAATGAACAGCGACTGCAAAGCTCTCCTGACGAGCCTGGGGATAGATTATATCGAGCCGACCATGCTTATAAAAAACCTGAGCATTGCGCAGCAGCAAATGGTTGAAGTGGCAAAGGCATTGTCGCACAAGAGCAAACTGCTCATCATGGATGAGCCGACATCAAGTTTGACAGAACGCGAAGTCGAGAACCTTTTCCGTCTGACGCGTAAACTCAGAGATGACGGTGTCAGCGTAGTATATATTTCCCATCGTATGAATGAACTCATGGAGATCGGCGACAGAGTGACAATAATGCGCGACGGGAAATATATCGGCACTTATAATATCGGCGAGATAACGATGGATGAGATAATAATGCTCATGGTCGGCCGTAAAATAACCAAGCTTTATAACCGCAAATTCAATAAACCGGGCGAGGAAGCATTGTCCGTTAGAAATTTAACCGGACTTCGTTTCAGAAATGTAAATTTAAATGTCCGTCGCGGAGAGATCGTCGGGATCGGCGGTTTGATCGGAGCAGGGCGAACTGAATTGATGCTGTCGATTTTTGGATATGATGCTATCGAAAGCGGCGAGATTTACCTTTTTGGGAAAAAAGTTTCCACAAAGGGATGGAATCCCAATAAGGCTATCGCAGGCAGCATGGCGCTTCTTCCGGAGGATCGCAAGGGGCTCGGTCTGATCCTGAGCATGCCGATCAAGGCGAATGTAGTTCAGTCCAGCCTAAAAAAAATGTTCAAGAGCGGGATAATCAGGAAGAAAGACGAAAATGAAACAGCTGAAAAGTATGTCAGGAAATTACGCATCGTAACACCTTCAATCGACCAGCTCGTGGAGAATCTGTCGGGCGGCAATCAGCAAAAAGTGGTTTTGGCCAAGTGGCTTTGCACCAACTGCGATCTGTTGATATTTGACGAACCTACAAGGGGTATCGATGTCGGCGCAAAAGCCGAGATATATGAACTCATGAATGAGTTGGCGGAAAATAACTGCGCTATAATAATGATTTCATCGGAAATAAACGAGATATTGAATCTTTCTGACCGTATTTATGTAATGAAAGACGGGGAAATCAAGGGTGAGATCGATCATAAAAAAGATGTCATTACCCAGGAAGCGGTTCTAAGTTTGGCGATGACAGGAAAGGCTGCGGTCAATGAGTAGTTTTTTAAAATTCACTAAAAAGATACCGGGTACTGTTTACAGCATTGTTTTACTTGTTGTATTTTTTTCATTGGTCAATTCAAGATTTCTCAACCCTTTAAACCTGAACAACATACTTAAGAATGCCTCGATCCTTACAATTGTTGCGATGGGTGTTACGATGGTCATGTTGTCCGCAAAAATGGACCTGTCTGTCGGGTATGTAATGTCGCTCAGCGCTATTGTGGCAAGCATGATAATAACAAGCCGTGAAGAAACGACAATCGGACTCATCATATTGGGATGCCTTGCAGGAGTGGCAGTTGGAGTGATTTTTGGATTTTTTAACGGAATAATGATAGGCAAATACAAGTTCGACTACTGGCTTATAACCTTTTCCTCCATGGCTATTGCTCAAGGCCTTTCGCTGGTCGTCAGCAATGGAAGGATCATTTCGGGTTACAGCAAAAATTTTCGCGCCCTTGCCGACGGAAGGATACTGGGCATATCTTCAATTATAATCGTAGCAGTATTCATTTGCGCGATAATGATATTCATTTCGACCCGGACAAGGTTCGGCTACGCCATATATTCAGTCGGAGATTCGGAAGAATGTGCCAATAAATCCGGAATCAATGTTACAAAGACCAGGATCTGGATTTATGTGATATCCGGGTTAATGGCGGGCTTGGGAGGAATACTGCTGGCTTCCAAAACAAATTCTGCCAGTAGCGCTTTAGGAATGGGTTATGAATTCAATGCAATTGCAGCCGTCGTTGTCGGGGGAACTCCTTCGGAGGGTGGAAGAGGAGGTCTTCTGGGGACTGTATTCGGGAGCATATTTATCGCGGTCATGAAGAGCGGTCTTCAATTTGTCGGCTTGACAGCTCACTGGCAGACACTTATGATCGGGTTCTTTATAATGGCGATCATTGTTTCTGATGTGACGATCAGCAAGTTAAAATTAAAAAAAGAGCTGCGGAGGATTTATAAAGATGCGTAACAAAAAAAAGATGCAAATAATTCTATATAAATACTCGCGCGTCATGATATTTGTCCTGATGTTTCTATTCTTCACGTTTTTCACAGACACATTTTTCTCGTTTTCAAATATGAACAACATCAGGAACATATTTGCCCAACAGGTGCCTTTTTTAATGCTCTTGAGTATTGGCATGACTCTGGCGATTATTCTGAAAGGAATAGACCTTTCTATTGGAACGGTACTGGCGCTTTCGTCATGCGTGGCTGCAATGGTACTCCAGGCAACCGGAAACTCTTTGCTCTGTATCCTGACCGGTTTGGCTGTCGGCTCATTCTTTGGACTCGTCAACGGCCTGCTTATTTCAAAAGTCGGTCTTTCACCGTATATAGCGACTTATTCGATACAGTGGATCAGCAAGGGCATAGCTTATGTTCTTCTGGCGGGAACTCAAATCTACAATTTCCCCGGTAATTTCCGTCAGCTTTTTACAGGCTGGTTTTATACACTTCTGCTGATAGCGTTTATTGTGTCGCTTATAATGTGGTTCCTCATGAGCAAGACCACATTCGGAAGAAATGTGTACGTCGTCGGAAATAATTCTTCAGCTGCACGCTTGTCGGGAGTCAAGGTGGATATGATCTATATTGTCACGTTTACGATCATTGGCTTTCTCGCAAGTCTTACAGGGCTGATGTATATTGCAAATCTGGGTGCCGCGGAACCAATAATCGGAGACAGTTTTGCACTCCAGGCCATAGCTGCCACGCTTATAGGCGGCACATCGTTTGGGGGCGGAAAGGGAAGTGTTTTTAGTGCGATCATTGGCTCAATGATTATGATAACGCTCACAAACGGCCTTCTTCATATGGGAGTGGGAACATATTGGCAGCAGTTTGCAATAGGCGTTGTAATCGTGTTTTCTATCATCCTTGAGCGTGGCTCCGCAAGATTACTTAAGGATTAATGATTTGATCGCTTTAAGAACTTATCAATCAGGCAATAACCGGTTTGTAGGAATAAGAACCGGACAAATAAAGGAGGAAAACGTAAATGAAGAAATACTTAGCACTGATCCTGGTATTTGCAATGGCAATATCGTTGATGGCGTGCGGAAGCACACCTGCGCCAACAACTGCAAAACCAACAACACAGTCAGGAAGCACAACACAACCGGGCACCACAACAAAAGCGGAATATGACTTGACAGGCAAGAAGATCGTCGTTGTTTTGAAGAATCTTGTCAATCCGTTCTGGGTAGACGTTCAAACCGGCTGTCTCTCGCTGGACGGGAAATATGGCGTAGAAGTTGAAGTAGTTGCTCCTGTAGCATCGGACAACAACGACGAACAGATCCAATTGATCGAACAGAAGCTGATCGAGGGCTGCGACGCTCTGGTAATAGCTCCGTCCGATTCTAAAGGCATCACGCCGGCAATTGAAGCTGCAAACCAAGCGGGCGTTCCGGTCATAAACCTTAATACCGGTATAACCGGCGAAGGTTTGAAACTGGAGACATTTGTGGCAACAGAGAATTATGACGTTGCTGTCAAGACAGCAGAAGCTTTGGCAAAAGCAATGAACTATACCGGCAAAATAGTAATTCTTGAAGGTGTTCCCGGTCAGCAGAATTCTATTGACCGTACGAACGGAGCTTTAGACACTTTTGCCAAGTACCCCAACATGGAAGTCATTGACGACCAGATTGCAAACTGGAGCCGTTCCGAGGCAATGAAGATGATGCAGGATCTGCTGCAGAAGCATGCTCAGATCGACGGAGTTTTCGCTGTAAACGGTGAAATGGCATTGGGTACCGCCGAAGCAGTTGCTCAGGCTGGCAAAACCGGAGAGATCTTCATCTCGGGAATCGACATTACAAAGGAATTGACTGAAGCGGTTCGTGACGGAAAGATAACGCTGACCAACGACGGAGTTTCCGACGTTCAGGGTTCAACTGCCGTACAGGCTGCGATAGACGTTCTTAACGGACTCACGGTTGAGAAGCGCATCGTTATTGACACAGTAAACGTTACTTTGGAAAATATTGATGAGTATATCAAGAAGTATGGTCTGTAAACACTGCTAAAGTAATCTAAAAGAACACTAACTGGAAAGTGCGTTCTCCTTTATCAGGAGAACGCACTTTAACCCAGGAACATGAACATTAAGATGAACACTGTTTCGGAAGATCAATGGGTAATATCAGGAACCAAAATGGAGCAAATATGCAGATGAGATCCACA
>JAQVNH010000064.1 GCA_028703215.1 Eubacteriales bacterium | reverse complement strand
ATTGCATGTTCGGACAAAGCGGCGGCCCCACCGCTGTGATCAACGCAAGCGCATCGGGTGTCATTCAGGAGGCTCTGAAGCAGGACGATGTCGAAAAGGTCTTTGGCCTCGCCCACGGGATCAAGGTGCTGCTTGACGAGAATTTTTACGACATGAGCCATGAAGACATAGAAGAACTGAATCTGCTTAAAACAACACCTTCGTCGGCGCTGGGGTCAGTCAGGTACAAGCTCTCTCATTATGATAAGGATGATACTGATTACAAAAGGATCCTTGAGGTATTTAAAAAATACAATATAAGATACTTTTTCTATAACGGCGGCAACGACTCAATGGACACCTGCGATAAAATCAGCAAGTATATGCAAAAATCAGGCTATGAGTGCAGGGTTATGGGCGTCCCAAAGACTATCGACAACGACCTCTGGGGAACTGACCACTGTCCGGGTTACGGAAGCGCCGCAAAATATATCGCAACATCCACAATGGAGATCTACCATGACGCAAGAGTATACGATAGAGGCATGATAACCATCCTCGAGATAATGGGCAGAAACGCCGGCTGGCTTACCGCTGCTGCGGCTCTGGCTCAGTATAAGGGATACGGGCCTGATCTGATATACCTTCCGGAAACTGCATTCAGCATGGAAAAATTCCTTGCAGATACGCAGAAAATATACAAGGAAAAGGGCAATGTCATTGTAGCAGTTTCAGAAGGCATCAGAGACAAGGACGGGAGATATATATCGGAGTACGGGACTGACCTTGCAAATCAAAAGGACGCTTTCGGGCACGCTCAGCTGGGCGGACTGGCTTCAACATTGGCAAACTTTGCCAAAAACGCCACCTCTGCCAAGGTACGCGGTATCGAATTCAGCCTTCTTCAAAGGTGCGCGTCTCATATCGCCTCACAGACCGATGTCGATGAGGCATTCATGGCCGGGGAGGCGGCTGTTAGATACTCCGTTGCGGGATCAACGGATAAAATGATCGCTTTCGAAAGAGAATCCGGGCCAGCATATAAATGCAATGTCAAGCTCATAAATCTGACCGATGTTGCAAACGCCGAGAAAAAGATCCCCCTGTCCTGGATAAAAGACGATAACACAGGATTGACCAAAGAGTTCATAGATTACGCTCTTCCGCTTATTCAGGGTGAATCAAAACCGCCTGTTCAGGACGGATTGCCGAGATTTGCAAAACTGAGGAAGGTATCGGCAAAAATCTGATGATCATCTGATTTCAAACCCTTACAGGCATTTTATAAGAAATATCTATTGGGATATATCATTTCAATAGATATTTTTTCCTGAAAAATAACTCTTTTATTATTGTATATTCTAATATATAATGAGGATATATTACTTGGTAATAAATTCACTCGGAGGCGAATATATGAAGAATATACCACTGTATGACGTGCGTGAAATCAGCGATCTGAGAGACCTGCTTGTTTCCAGCACGAAAATATACGGCGACAAGACTGCGTTTCTCGTAAAAAAAGGCGGCAGCGAGGATTATTCCCCTATAAGTTTCAATCAATTCTATGATGATGTAACCTCTTTCGGTACCGCGCTTATGGATCTGGGACTTAAAGGCAAAAGAGTAGCCGTAATCGGCGAAAACAGATATGAATGGCTTGTCGCTTATATGGCGGCCGTTAACGGAGTAGGCGTCGTTGTTCCCATCGACAGGATGCTGCCGGAAAACGAGATCGAAAGCGCCCTCAAACGCTCAAAAGCCAGCGCGGTTGTTTTCTCGAATTACAACAGGGAATTTATCCTCAGCATCCTTCAAAGAGAAAAGTTCCTCGAATACGCTATCGGTATGGATTACGACTCCGACAAAGAGGATATCCTTTCATATCACGCGCTTGTGAAAAAAGGCAGAGAATCTCTCAAAGCCGGGAATCGCGATTTCATGGATGCCGAAATAGACAAAAACGCGCTTGGCATTTTGCTTTTTACATCCGCTACCACAGACAAGGCCAAGGCTGTCATGCTGTCTCACAGCAATATTGCCCAAAACCTTATGGCAATGAGCAAAATGATAAATATTAAGTCTACTGATATATTTCTCTCTGTATTGCCTATCCACCACACTTACGAATGTACCTGCGGATTTATGTGCGCCTTTTACAGAGGTGCCGCTATTGCCATCTGCGAAGGCTTAAGACATATAGCAAAGAATATGAAGGAATCAAAAACATCGGTGCTGCTTGCTGTTCCTTTGATTCTTGAGACAATGTATAAAAAAATATGGGAACAAGCCTCAAAAAGCGGCTTGGACAAGAAGCTTAAAACCGGTATAAAGATAAGCAGCTTAGCCAAAAAATTCGGTTTGGATATTTCCAAAAAACTCTTTGCAAAAGTTCACGACTCATTCGGAGGAAATGTAAGACTCCTGATTTCCGGAGCTGCGGGGATCGATCCGGATGTGTCAAAGGGATTCCGCGACCTTGGACTCACAGTCCTTCAGGGCTATGGGCTGACTGAGTGCAGTCCCATACTCGCACTAAACAGGGATGTTGATTTCAAAGATGACGCAGCCGGACTTCCGCTGTTGGGAGTAGATATAAAGATCGCTGACGCAAACGAGGAAGGCATCGGTGAAATAATTGCCAGAGGTCCTAACATCATGCTGGGTTACTATGACGACGAGGAAGCCACCAGCCATGTTATCATTGACGGCTGGTTCCACACAGGCGATCTCGGGTTCATTGACAGCGACGGTTTTGTGCATATAACAGGCCGGAAGAAAAATGTCATCGTTACTAAAAACGGCAAGAATATTTATCCTGAGGAAATAGAGACCCTGCTTTGCAAAAGTCCTTACATAAAGGAATGCATCGTATCAGGAAAAGACGATGAAGGGGACGGCGATATCGTTGTATTTGCAACGATAGTTCCCGATTATGAAACGATCGAGCTGGAGTTTGCTCTAAATCCTCTGACAGAGGAGCAAATACATGATTTGGTTCACAAGGCTGTCAAAGAAGTAAACAAGCGCCTTGTCACTTATAAATACATCAGGGATTTCGACATACGAAAAGATGAGTTTGAAAAAACGACGACTCGCAAGATCAAGAGATATAAAGCATAAATTTGATCAGAATAAAAAAGGATGGTTTGCATATAGCAATCCATCCTTTTTTATTCATGAATATTTTTTATCCGGCAAGCAATATCAAGCAAGCCTCTGTCTTATAGCCTCATACAGCAAAATGCCCGCTGCGACGGAAGCATTCAGCGACTCTGCCCTTCCCAATATGGGAATCGATATCGAATCGTCTGCATTTTCTGTAACCTTCGCACTTAAGCCGTTAGCCTCGTTTCCGATCGCAAAAACAACATTTTCATGGAGGTCGAACTGATAGCAATACTTTTTTGCCGAAGCGGATGCGCAATAAATTTTTATTTCATTTAAACGCAACAGGTCAAGCATTTTAGAAACATCCGACGCTGTAATGCATGGAATATGGAAAAGCGAGCCGGCCGTCGATCTGACGACCTTCGGATTATATATGTCTACGCAGCCCTCAGTCATGATAATCGCGTTGAAACCGGCTGCATCAGCGCTCCTTATTATTGTTCCCATGTTTCCCGGATCCTGCAGCCCGTCAAGAAGCAAAAATAGATTGGGACCGAATATAACAGATTCCGGATCATACTCCCTCATTTTTATAACTGCTAAAATTCCCTGCGGTGAGTTTGTATCTGATATTTCGTTAAAAAGCTTATCGGGAAGGCAGTATAATTCCGGGTTCTTATTTGTCAATGAAATTTTACGCGTTTTAATGAATTTTTCTTTGAATGTTTCCGAGACAAAAACGCTTGATACTTCCCAGGATGAATCAAGCGCATCCTGCACAAACCTGAGTCCCTCGGTAAAAAACAGCCCTTCTTTTTCCCGGTACTTTTTTTGACTGAGCGATTTTACCAGTTTTATGAGTTTATTTTCGCTGCTCTCGATCGAGATAAAATCAATCATGGGATCAAAAAGGGGCCCTACGGCCCCTTCTCCTTATAATTTTACTTGGCTTCCCTGACTTCCGTTATACCGTGCACTAATTGCGCAAAGCCCGAAGCGTCATTGACAGCCATTTCGGCAAGCATTTTCCTGTTTATGATGATTCCCGACTTTTTGAGACTGTTCATCAATTGGCTGTAACTTACGCCGTTGATGCGCGCCGCGGCATTTATTCTGGTGATCCACAGCTGTCTGAAGTTTCTTTTGTTATTTTTTCTATCCCTGTATGCATAAACCTGCGATCTCATGACCGCCTGGTTAGCGATCCTAAACTGCCTGCTTTTGGCGCCGAAATATCCCTTAGCAAGTTTCAAAATCCTTTTATGTCTTTTACGGGTCCTTATACCGCCTTTAACTCTGGCCATTTCTTATTTCTCCCTCCTATTTATACGGAATCATCTGTTTTATTGTCGATTCATCTGCGCTTGACGCATACATTCCCATCCTATGATGCTTGCGCGCCTTTTTTGCCTTTGATATAAGCCGATGGCTTCTATAGGCGTGACCCATCTTAACTTTTCCGTTTGCTGTAACAGTGAATCTTTTTTTCGAGGCACTGTGAGTTCTAATCTTGGGCACTTGACTTACCTCCTTCTGTAGTTTCCTTCTTTGGAATTACAATCATCGTCATGCTTCTGCCTTCAAGGTATGGTTGTCTTTCAATATCACCCGCTTCTGTCAGCGTTGCGGCAAATTTACTCAGAACATCCCTTCCCAATGAAGTGTGCTGCATTTCTCTTCCCCTGAATCGCACTCCGACTTTGACCTTGTTGCCTTCTTTCAGGAATTTGATCGTATTTTTGGACTTGAAACCAAAATCGTGCTCTTCTATTTTAGGTTTCATCCATATTTCCTTGATGTTGATAGTTTTTTGATTCTTTTTAGCTTCCTTGTCTTTTTTGGTTTGTTCAAACATGAATTTCCCATAATCCATTATCTTGCAAACCGGCGGTTCCGCTTTGGGAGCTATTTTCACCAGGTCGAGATTTTTTGCGTCCGCAAGCGCCTGGGCTTCTTTGCCCGTCATCAATCCAAGCATGCTGCCGTCTTCATCAACCAGGCGTACTTCCTTGTCCCTGATCTGTTCATTGATCATAAAACCGACTTTAGCGATATTTATACACCTCCAAAATTTCCAAAATCCTTTCGCAAATAAAAAATGGACTGAATAATCAATCCACTTAAAGCCGCAAGCTGCCTGTAACCCGTTTTGCTTTGCTATTGACCCTGTCAGAGCATTATGTCCGCGAGGTGAGAAGTGGATGACTTCTTCTTTGTTTTTTTGCATCCTCATACTACTACATGTTTAATAGGGATGTCAAGAAATAAAAAATTTAAATTCTACCGTCTTCTGTTGTGACCGGCGAAGTCACTGGTTTGGAATTATATCGTCAAAAATCACCGGGATGGCTTGTTTGAATTTATCAAGCATCGGAACAGCTATTTCCCTCATCTGAGGATGGGCGGACGCGGATGCTCTCTGTTTGAAAAAATTCCTCCATGAGCGAAGGTCGAGAGTCATTACGATCTCTGTCTTGAGAGAGTTCGGAAGCACGCTCCTTGCTTCCTGCGGGGAGGCGCCCTTTTCTATGAGTGTGAAATATGATTTTTCCGCTGATTCCATTGCATTTTCCCAGTCTTCATATTTCGACCTGCCCTCAGAAGTATTTTTATCCCAGAAGCAAGGTTCAATAAAAGCTATCTGATTGCAGAATTTGTCCTTAGTATAATTGCAGTATCTTGTGCTTTCCTGCGAATATGAAGCTATCCTGTGACGAACTATTTCATGCGACACGGCTCTGTCGCAAATTACCCTGACAGTGACCGAGCAATGCTCGATGACAGATTCGTGGCCTCTTTGTATCAGGCTGCGGACAAAGTTTTCCGCTGACTCTCTGCTTATACGGTCTTCGCTTTTATAGCATGTGCGTCCGGCTTTTTCGATATGCCTCAGCATTTTTGCGCCGTCAACATCAGACTCGATAACAAAATACGGTTTTATTACGATCATGATCTCCCCTCCGATGCAATTTTATCACACGCCGAATGTGTCCGCATAAAATCTCTTCAAGGAACACTCGTTATTGCAAGGCTCTGGTCCTGTTTTCATCCTCAAGTTTTTTTATGAAATCTTCGAGCTTCATGCTCCCAAGTTCCCCGTCTTTTCTTGAGCGCGCCGCAGCTGTTCTTTCTTCAAGCTCCCTATCGCCTATAACAATGATATAGGGTACCTTTTCCATGCGCGCTTCCCTGATTTTGTACCCGATTTTTTCGTTTCGATTGTCAACTTCTCCCCTCAGCCCTTTGTCCTTCAGGATGCCGAGGATCTCAGACGAATAGTCATTGTGCTTGTCTGCTATAGGCAGGATCTTGACCTGAACCGGCGC
>JAQVNH010000063.1 GCA_028703215.1 Eubacteriales bacterium | reverse complement strand
GAGAATTCATTTCACATATCGCTGCGGAATGTGCTTGATCCAGGCGGTTATGTTTTTATGGGCAGCTGCGGCGACCCTGCAGGGACTATAAGGCTTGTCAGGTCATTTCATCCGGACTTTGCTATTATTGACTCGGCTGTCAGCCTTGGGCATATGAGGCTTGCCATAGAGACCATCGATGATGAAAAGCTGTGCTCGTGCATTATTATGGCAGAAAGCAGGAATCCTGAAATCCAAAGTATATTGGACGAAACGTCTGTTGTATCGTTTTCCAAAAAAAATGCATACCCGGATGTATTGCTAAATACAGTTGAGATGTCTCTTGAAAGTTTTCGGAGGATCCGCGAATTAAACCGCCGATTGACACAGGCAAACGCGCGAAGCAAATCGAGGGACCTGCTTGGAATAGCCAAAGCCATACTTATAAGGAACGAGTCGCTGACTGAAAATGAGGCGTATAATAAGATCAGGATGAGGAGCATGGATCTGAGGGTCCCGATAAAGGAAATAGCTGAATCCGTAATATCCTTGGAGAACATGAAAAAACGAAAAAAAAAGCGATGACAGGCATAGGGCGCTTATCGGCAAAGCCTGTATTTACAGTCCGGCCAACCGTAGGATATAATCAATAACGTTGTGACATGATCAAAAGAAGTAATTGTAATATAGAGAAGAGAATTAACGGGAGTGATAAAAGTGCTTGAATTGGATCAATATGTGCAGGAAATCGAAGAGTTGAAAGAGAAAGTCGACGAAATGAGATGGTCTCTTTGACATGCCTCGGGTGAGCAATGAGCTCGAGGAACTTGAACAAAAAGCCGCAGAGCCCGAATTCTGGAATGACGCGGACAACTCGCAAAAAGTAATGCAGAAGATGAAATCTCTCCAAAGGAAATTGGATGGATTCCATAAGATCGAGCAGGAATTGGAAGATGTTAAAACACTGATCCAGCTTGGCAATGAGGAAGAAGACAAATCAGTTGTCAATGAAGTGCGAGAACTGGCAGAGCATATCGGCGAACAGCTTTCAGAGCTCAAACTTGCCACTCTTCTGTCGGGGAAATATGACAAGAACAATGCTATAATCACATTGCATGCCGGAGCGGGCGGCACTGAAGCGCAAGACTGGGTCGAAATGCTGCTTCGCATGTACACCAGGTGGTCTGAGCAAAAAGGCTTCGCCGTGGAGACGCTAGATTTGCTCGCGGGAGATGAGGCGGGCATCAAGAGCGTTACTTTGCGCATCGAGGGTGAAAACGCATACGGTTATCTAAAAAGTGAAAAAGGTGTCCACAGGCTGGTCAGGATATCTCCTTTTGATTCCAATGCGAGAAGACATACTTCTTTTGCATCAATGGAAGTAATGCCCGAGCTTGACGACACCATTGAGGTAAATATCGATCAGGACGATCTGAGAGTTGACGTTTACCGTTCGAGCGGCGCGGGCGGGCAGCATGTCAATAAAACCTCTTCGGCAATACGCATAACACATTTGCCGACAAATATAGTCGTTACCTGTCAGAATGAAAGATCCCAGTACCAGAACAAAGAAATGGCAATGAAAATATTGAAATCAAAATTGCTGTTGCTCAAAGAAGAGGAACAAAAGGATAAAATCGATGACCTTAAGGGCGTGCAGATGGATATTGCCTGGGGCAGCCAGATCAGATCCTATGTTTTCTGCCCGTACACACTGGTCAAAGACCACCGGACAGATTATGAGGAAGGCAATGTCAGCGCAGTCATGGATGGCAGGCTTGACGGTTTCATGAGCGCTTATCTTGCCTGGCTCAACAACAGCATAAAATCAAACGATCAGTGAGGTTTGAACAATTGGGGATACAAACGGATCCGGCGCATGTCAAACTGGTAAAACTTAAAAATATGCTAAAAAAACTGGACAATCTTGCGGTTGCGTATTCCGGGGGAGTGGACAGCATGTTTCTTCTTGCAGTCGCGCATGAGGTTTTGGGTGAAAATGCAATAGCGGTTATGGCTGTTTCTCCTGTGAGCGCCGAGCATGAGATCAGCGAGGCGGCTGATTTCACGTCGCGCTCGGGAATAAGGCTTATAAAAGCACAAGTAGATCGTTTGGGTTTGGACAAATTTAAAAACAATCCTCCAGACAGGTGCTATCATTGCAAACGGGAAATATTCGGCAAAATTATGGAGATATCTTCAAAAGAAGGCTTTTCAAATGTTGCTGACGGCACTAATATTGATGACGACGATGACTACAGGCCCGGAATGAAAGCGCTGAAAGAGCATGGGGTAATGAGCCCCCTGAGAGAAGCGGGATTTTCCAAGCTTGACATATCTCTGCTTGCGCGGGAAATGGGCATACCCGCAAAAAACAAACCCCCATCCGCTTGCCTTGCGTCAAGGATACCATACGGCGAAATGATTACCTCGGAAAAATTAAGAATAATCGGAGAAGCGGAAAAATATCTCAGAAGTCTCGGATTCACACAGGTAAGAGTTCGCCATCACGAAGAAATCGGACGGATAGAGGTTTTGGCTGATGAGTTGAATAAATTTGCGGACATGAACTTGAGGAAAAAGGTGAGCGAAAAATTGAAAGAACTGGGCTTCAAATTTGTTGCTGTTGAACTCGAGGGCTACAAAAAGGGAAGCCTTAATCCCTGACGCTTTTTTCTTTATGTGAACGCGGGATTATGCTATATTGTTAATGAGGTGCGAAAAGCGTGAAGGCTGAAGATCTGAAAGAAATGCTCGAAAATGTAAGATCCGGAGAACTCAGCGTGGATGAGGCTTTCACGGAGCTCAAAAAACTTCCTTTTGAGGATATCGGATTTGCGAAGGTTGACCATCACAGAAATATCAGGAATGGTTATCCGGAGGTCATTTTCTGTTTGGGAAAAACAACCGGGCAAATAGTTGATATAACAAAGAAACTCATGCTGAACAATTCGAATATCATGGCTACACGAGCAAGCCGCGAGGTATACGAAGCCATATCAAAAGTGGCCGATAATGCCATATATTATAAAGAGGCGCGGATCGTTGTCATAAACAAGCTGGATATAAAGAGAAACGAAAAGGTGATTGCTGTTCTGACTGCGGGCACCGCGGATATCCCTGTCGCTGAGGAAGCTGCTGTCACGGCTGAGACAATGGGCAACAGAGTTGATAGGATATTTGATGTGGGAGTAGCAGGGCTGCACAGATTGCTGGCTCATGCTGACAGGATCGGAGAGGCGAATGTCATCATTGTTGTTGCCGGCATGGAGGGCGCTCTCGCGAGCGTTGTAGGAGGACTTGTCGACAAACCGGTCATCGCCGTTCCGACAAGCGTGGGATACGGCGCGAGTTTTAAGGGGCTCTCGGCGCTTTTGACTATGCTAAACAGCTGCGCCAGCGGCATAGGCGTCGTAAATATTGACAACGGCTTCGGAGCGGGGTATCTGGCGGCGATGATCAACAGCCTTTAAATGTGAAATGTGAGAGGTGGGATTTTATGAAGGCACTTTATTTTGACTGTTTTTCCGGTATCAGCGGAGATATGGCTCTTGGCGCGATGCTGGATCTGGGGATCGATGCGGAAGAGTTCATGTTTGAAATCAAAAAACTCGCGCTCGACGGATATGATATCAAAATCAGCAAAAGAACTGTTCATGGAATAACAGGAACCGATGTGGAGATTACATCGGAAGAAAAACACAGCCATATCCACAGAAAGCTTTCTGACATTACAGAGTTGATACGGGCAAGCTCGCTTAAACCGTCTGTTGTCGAAACAAGCATCGATATTTTTAAGGAAATCGCACTTGCGGAGTCCGCTGTTCACGGCGTTGACGTCAACGAAATACATTTTCACGAGGTCGGAGCTATGGACTCGATACTTGATATTGTCGGATGCGCGATTTGCCTTGACCTGCTGGGGATAGAAAGGGTTTTCTCATCCCCTCTTCACGATGGAAAAGGCTCTACCAGTTGCAGTCACGGAATGATACCGATCCCGGTGCCTGCAGTGCTGGAGATGCTTAAGGGAAGCAATATTCCGCTGGTATCCGAAGATATAAACTGCGAACTTGTTACACCCACGGGAATGGGTTTTATTAAATCCGTTGCCGTAAGTTTCGGGAATATGCCTGTTATGATGATAGAAAATGTCGGTTATGGCTTCGGAAAAAGGGACACGGGAAGATTGAACGCCCTTCGTGTCGTTTCGGGAGACCTGTTTGGAAATTTTGACGAGCTCGAAGAAATCGTGATGCTTGAAACTAATCTGGACAGCGTCAGTTCCGAGGTGCTCGGGTACACAATGGGCAAGCTTATGGAAAAAGGCGCAGTCGATGTTTTTTACACGCCGATATATATGAAAAAGAACAGGCCGGCATTCATGCTGACAGCTCTTGCTCCGCTTTCCGAAGAGAAGAATGTTGCCGAAACCATATTCAGGGAAACAGGAACGCTGGGTATAAGGCGGAGAATTACGGAGCGTTATGTAAAGCAAAGAAGCATTGAAAGTGTGAACACAAAATTCGGAGATGTGCGCGTAAAGATTTCGGGAACAGATAAAGACATCAGATATTCGCCTGAATATGAGGATTGCAGAAAAATCGCGAAGGATAGAGACATGCCTTTATATCAGGTATTCGAGCAGGTTCGCAGGGATTTGGCCGATAGAGGCAGAATCAATTGAGAGATTAAATATTTGAAGATCAGAACACGTATCGATATGTTTTAGCAGCACCATTTTACAACGGCACCATATTTATACCGGCACCATTTTATAACGACACCATATTTTACCGGCACCGGAAATTTCATCTTAGGGAGTGGTATATTGAAACATGAATTGATCTTGATCCTTGATTTTGGAGGGCAGTACAACCTTCTCATTGCAAGAAGAATAAGGGAAGCAAAAGTATACTGTGAGATTCTGCCTTATAATACGCCGTACGAAAAAATTGCCGGGATGAATCCGGTCGGAATAGTATTGACCGGCGGTCCGGCGTCCATAACCGATGCTGATGCGCCGCATTGCGACAACAGGATCTTTGACATGGGCATACCCGTTCTCGGCATCTGCTATGGGATGCAGCTGATGACAGCGGTTTACGGAGGCAGTGTCAAAAGGGCGTCTAACCGTGAATACGGAAAGGTCGATATCAAATTCGACAACAGGTCAAAGCTGTTTAAAAATATCTGTCAGAATGAAACCTGCTGGATGAGTCACACCTTTTATGTTGATTCCCTGCCAACAGGATTTGACAAAATTGCGGATTCGGATAATTGCCCCGCAGCAGCTATGGAAAATCCGGAAAAGAATCTGTATGGAGTGCAATTCCATCCGGAAGTGCTGCATACTCCGAGGGGTAAAGAAATACTCGGAAATTTTCTTTTTGAGATTTGCGGATGCAAGGGTGATTGGAAAATCTCCTCGTTTGTTGATGAAATGATAAGGAGTATCAAAGAAAAAGTCGGAGAAGGTTCAGTTCTGTGCGCGCTTTCGGGCGGAGTTGATTCAACGGTATCGGCAGTTCTTCTCAGCAAAGCAGTCGGTAAGAATCTGACCTGTGTTTTTGTAGACCACGGCTTGCTCAGAAAATACGAGTGCGACCAGGTTGAAAAGGTCATCAGGGAAAAGTTTGACATTAAACTTATAAAAGTTGACGCCAAGGACAGATTCCTAGGAAAACTTAGCGGTGTAAGAGACCCCGAAGCGAAGAGAAAGATAATCGGGGAGGAGTTTATCCGGGTATTTGAGGAAGAGTCAAAGAAAATCGGGAAAGTCGAATACCTTGTTCAGGGAACTATCTATCCGGATGTGGTCGAGAGCGGAACCGGAAGCTCGGCAAAGATCAAAAGCCACCACAATGTGGGGGGGCTTCCTGATCACGTAGATTTTAAGGACATCATAGAACCGCTGAGGAACCTTTTTAAGGATGAGGTCAGGGAAGTTGGACTCGAGTTGGGGTTGCCGCCGGAAATCGTCTGGAGACAACCGTTCCCGGGACCCGGACTGGCCGTTCGCATCATCGGAGATATAACGGAAGAAAAGCTTGAAATCGTCAGAGATTCCGATTACATTGTCAGGACCGAGATCGCAAAAGCCGGACTTGAAAAGGATATCAATCAATATTTTACCGTGCTGACCGACATGAGAAGCGTTGGAGTTATGGGGGACGAAAGAACTTATGAATTTGCCTTAGCTATAAGGGCGGTCACAACGATGGACTTCATGACCGCAGACTGGGCGAGGATACCCTGGGAAGTGCTCGAAAGGATCTCAAACAGGATCGTCAACGAGGTCGCCCATGTCAACAGGATAGTATACGATATCACCACAAAGCCTCCCGCAACGATCGAGTGGGAATGAAAAAAAGAGAGCCTAAATCCCAGTAATATCAAGGGATTCCGAATTCATCACCCGCTTTGATAACAAAATGATAACATAAATTGAAATACCCTTTATTCTATGCCCCGAGTGGCTTGCGAGTAT
>JAQVNH010000062.1 GCA_028703215.1 Eubacteriales bacterium | reverse complement strand
GGTTAAAAAATTGTCTTCAAAAATCAGGTCTGCCAAGTCGATTGTTTTTGTCAACTACAGAGGATTGACTGTTGAGCAGGACACAGAGCTCAGAAGGTCTCTCAGAGATGCTGGAGTTGATTACTCGGTAGTTAAAAATACGCTGACCAGATTTGCGGCTAAGGAAAACAGTCTCAGTGAGCTCGAAAAGTACCTCATGGGACCGACATCAATGGCTATACACAACGAGGATCCGGTTGCTCCGGCAAAGGTTCTTTTTGAATATGCCAAGAAGTACGCGAATTTTGTTTTAAAAGCCGGGGTTGTTGAGGGCAGAGTCATAGATGCGGATGAAGTTAAAGCGCTGGCGCTGCTGCCGTCCAAGGAGCAGCTTATAGCGAGAGTCCTCGCGGGATTCAATGCTCCGATAACAGGTCTTGTAAATGTGCTGAACGGAAATATCAGGGGACTCGTAGTGGCGTTGAACGCGATTGCGATGCAGAAAGCCTAACACGAACGAAAATTGCTGTAAAAAACTTTAAAGAATAATATACGGAGGGATATAACAATGGCAAGTGAAAAAGTAGCAAAATTAATTGAAGAAGTCAAAGCATTAACAGTACTCGATCTTTCAGAACTCGTCAAAGCTCTTGAAGATGAATTTGGAGTATCGGCAGCGGCACCCGTCGCTGTGGCAGCTGCGTCATCAAATGGAGCAGATAACGGTGTTGCGGCGGTTGAAGAAGAAAAAACAGAGTTTGATGTCGTACTCAAAGAAATCGGACCCGAAAAAATCAAGGTCATCAAGGTCGTAAGAGAACTTACCGGTCTTGGACTGAAAGAAGCGAAGGATCTCGTTGATGGAGCTCCCAGCACAGTTAAAGAGGCTGTTTCCAAGGAAGATGCGGATGCAATGTCGGCAAAACTGAAGGAAGTCGGAGCAGTTGTAGAGCTTAAGTAATCTTTAACATGGAACATATTCAGCAAATCAGAAAATCACCACTCCCGGAGGAGCGGTGATTTTTTGGAGTGCTGATTTATGCTTTCGCCAAAAAAACAGGAAGTTAAATTTCCGAAAAGAAATTGACTATTTTTATATAATCGGTTGACATATTGACAGAGCTGTGATAATATAAAAAACTGCGTAATTGTTACCGGAAAGCACAAAATAAACTATGCACAAATATCGTAAAACGTACATATAAGTGCTTTTGGGACCGGAAGGACTAAAGCCGGGATTCCGGGCAAATGATTTTACAAATGCATTATACCATGCGCAGCTGCATAAAACAATTGGGCAAGAAACACCTAATTATATTCAAAGGACTATCAACTATAAATGAGAGATCAAATCACAAAGTTCAGGAATCGATGCAAGAATCAAAATAACTGTCCGTGCAAGATGTCCAAATGAACCGTTGTTTTGCTCTGCGGTTTGCAACAAAGGTTTGGCAGGGTTTGGCATTGTAAGGTTGCATGACGAAGATTAATTTATGGGGTGATTTCAAATGAAGGTACATCCTGTCACTACGGGAAAAATTACCAGAACAAGTTATTCAAAAATCGAAGAGGTTTTAGACATACCGAATCTGATCGATATCCAGATCGACTCTTACAAAAACTTTCTCGAGGAAGGGTTAAGAGAGGTTTTTAAAGATGTTTCTCCCATAACGGATTTCACGGGGAAATTAAAACTGAATTTTATCGACTACAACCTTGAGGAACCCAAATATTCCGTTCCGGAGTGTAAAGAGAGGGATACGACTTATGCCGCTCCTCTTAAAGTAAAGGTCCAGCTTATAAATGTGGAAATGGGAGATATCAAGGAGCAGAGCATATTCATGGGTGATTTTCCGCTTATGACGGATACCGGAACATTCATAATCAACGGCGCTGAAAGAGTTATAGTAAGCCAGCTTGTGAGATCCTCCGGCATATATTACGCGATGAAGATCGACAAAACAGGCAAAGAGCTTTATTCCGCTACCGTTATTCCCAACAGAGGTGCATGGCTTGAGTATGAAACCGACTCAAACGGAGTAATATACGTCCGAATCGACAGGACAAGAAAACTTCCTGTCACGATACTTCTCAGAGCGCTTGGGTTTGGCACGAATGCGCAAATAACAGACCTGCTGGGGGAAAATGAGAATTTGCTTGCCACATTCCAAAAGGACCCGACAAAATCACATGATGATGGCCTGATAGAAGTATATAAAAGATTAAGGCCGGGCGAACCTCCGACAGTCGACAACGCTAATTCCTTGCTGAAAAATTTGTTTTTTGATCCGAAGAGATATGATCTTGCAAAAGTCGGAAGATTCAAATTCACAAAGAAACTGTCCCTTGCCACGAGAATCAACAATTGTATTTCCGCGGAAAATATTGCCGATCCCGAAACAGGCGAACTGATCGTTGAAAAGGGAAGCGTAATAAGCAGGGAAAATGCCGCAAAGATCCAGGACTCCGGGATCAACGAAGTGCTGGTAAAGGCTGGAGAAAAGGATGTTAAAGTCATAGGAAATCTTACTGTCGATCTTAATAAAGCCCTGAAATTTGACGTTTCAGACTTAGGGATCAAAGAAAGAGTGAGATTTGACATATTGCAGGAAATCATCAAAGAGGCCGACAACAATAAAGGGAAAATCAAGGAGGCTTTGAAGAAAAGAAGCGCTGATCTTCTGCCAAAGCATAACACCACGGAAGGCATAGTCGCATCTGTAAATTATCTCATAAATCTGAGTTTCGGGATGGGACATGTCGATGACATTGACCATCTGGGAAACAGAAGGCTCAGATCGGTGGGCGAATTGCTGCAAAATCAATTCCGGATCGGACTTTCAAGGATGGAGCGGTCGGTAAAGGAAAAAATGACGACGCAGGACATAGATATTGTGACCCCGCAGAATCTTATAAATATCAGACCTGTCGCTGCAGCTATAAAGGAATTTTTCGGAAGCAGCCAGTTGTCTCAGTTTATGGATCAGACAAACCCGCTTGCCGAGCTAACGCACAAAAGAAGGCTGAGCGCTCTCGGACCGGGCGGATTGAGCAGGGAGAGGGCTGGATTTGAAGTTCGCGACGTCCATCATTCTCATTACGGGAGAATGTGTCCCATAGAGACTCCGGAAGGTCCGAACATCGGATTGATAGGTTCACTGAGCACATTTGCCAGGATCAACGAATACGGCTTCATCGAAGCTCCTTACAGGAGAATAGATAAAAAGAAGCTTATTGTTACAGATAAAATAGACTATCTTACCGCTGATGAAGAGGACGAATTTTACATTGCTCAGGCAAACGAACCTTTGAATAAACAAAACTGGTATGTCGAAAACAGAGTCAGAGCAAGGTACAGAGACCGCATCCTCGAAATAGACAGTAAAAATGTCGATTATATGGACGTTTCTCCGAAAATGCTCGTTTCGGTTGCAACGGCAATGATCCCATTCCTTGAGAACGATGACGCAAACAGAGCGCTCATGGGTTCGAACATGCAGCGCCAGGCTGTGCCTCTGATAAAACCCGAATCTCCGATCATTGGAACGGGGATGGAATACAAGGCGGCATACGATTCGGGAGTCGTCGTTTTATCAAAGAGCAAGGGAATTGTTGACAAAGTATCCGCAGATGAAATCGTTATAAAAACAAAGCTGGGCAAGGAGCCTTACAGGCTATCAAAATATATACGCTCGAACCAGGGAACTTGCATAAATCAGCGTCCGATAGTAAAAAAAGGCGAGGCCATTGAAGCGGGCCAGGTTATAGCGGACGGTCCTTCAACAAGCATGGGAGAGATCTCGCTCGGAAGAAATATACTAATAGGATTTATGACTTGGGAAGGCTATAACTACGAAGACGCAATACTGATAAGCGAAAAACTTGTAAAAGAAGATGTGTTTACATCGATACATATTGAAGAATATGAAGCGGAAGCTCGCGATACAAAGCTCGGACCCGAAGAAATAACAAGCGAGATCCATAACGTCAGCGAAGAGTCGCTTAAAGACCTTGATGAAAGAGGGATCGTAAGAGTCGGCGCTGAGGTAATGGCCGGAGACATTCTTGTCGGCAAGGTCACTCCTAAGGGAGAAACAGAGCCATCCGCGGAAGACCGTCTTTTAAGGGCGATTTTCGGTGAGAAAATAAGGGAAGTAAGGGATACTTCTCTCAGAGTTCCTCACGGCGAACAGGGCATCGTGGTAGATGTAAAGGTGTTTTCAAGAGAAAACGGCGATGAGCTTCGTCCCGGGGTAAACCAGATGGTCAGGGTATACATCGCGCAGAAGAGAAAGATCTCTGTCGGAGACAAAATGGCAGGCAGGCACGGCAATAAGGGTGTTATCTCCAGGATACTTCCTGAGGAGGATATGCCTTATATGCCTGACGGAACTCCGCTGGAAATCGTGCTGAACCCATTGGGTGTCCCGTCGCGTATGAATATCGGACAGGTGCTTGAAACACATCTTGGATACGCCGCCCATGTATTGGGTTGGAAGATAGCGACCCCGGTATTTGACGGCGCAAATGAAAACGATACTATCGATACGCTTAAGAAGGCGGGACTTCCTGAAGACGGGAAAACTATCCTGTATGACGGCAGAACCGGAGAGCCATTCGACAACAAAGTCACAGTGGGATATATGTACATGATGAAGCTTGCTCATCTTGTGGATGACAAAATCCATGCAAGATCGACCGGGCCTTACTCTCTTGTCACTCAGCAGCCTCTGGGAGGAAAAGCTCAGTTTGGAGGACAAAGATTCGGAGAAATGGAAGTATGGGCGCTTGAAGCATATGGAGCTGCTTATACTCTGCAGGAGATACTGACAGTAAAATCAGATGACGCGGTTGGCAGAGTGAAAACATACGAATCTATAGTAAAGGGAGAAAATATTCCCGAGCCCGGAATACCTGAATCTTTCAAGGTATTGATAAAGGAGCTGCAGAGTCTTGCTCTCGATGTGAAGGTTTACAGCGAGGAAGAAGAGGAGATCCAGATCAAGGAAGACAACTATGATGATACCGTAAGACTCGGGATAAATCTTGAGGGAATGGAAAAGGGAGATTTTGATGATGATTACGATGAATACAGAGGGGAAACCCGCAGTAAAGGGATACCGCTTCGTGACATCAGGGAAGACGAAGATGATCCGGACGAATCGCCGGAAGAGGACGACAAGCTGGCCGATGTGTCCGATGAAGATAAATATCAGGATGATCTTGAGAATATCGACAGCGAAATAGATGACGGTCTTGTGGAAGAGCTTGTTGAGGAATTGTCAAAAGGTCCGGAGGATATCTTCAGTGAAATACCGGATGATTCGGATAAATAAAAAAGATTTTCATGTTCAGGATAATTTTTGGGATGGAGGAGAATAAGCCGTGTTGGAACTTAACAACTTTGATTCGATTGGAATAGGTCTGGCATCTCCGGAGAAGATCAGAGAATGGTCAAAGGGCGAAGTGAAAAAGCCAGAGACGATTAACTATAGAACGCTTAAGCCGGAGCGTGACGGACTCTTTTGCGAAAGGATTTTCGGTCCCTCAAAAGACTGGGAATGCCATTGCGGAAAATACAAGAGGATCAGATACAAGGGCTTGGTCTGCGACAGGTGCGGGGTAGAAGTCACACGCGCCAAGGTCAGAAGAGAAAGAATGGGGCACATAGAGCTTGCAGCTCCGGTTTCTCACATATGGTATTTCAAGGGTATTCCCAGCAGAATGGGCCTTATTCTCGACATGTCTCCAAGAGCGTTGG
The DNA here is from genome assembly GCA_028703215.1 of Eubacteriales bacterium. Lineage (GTDB taxonomy): Bacteria > Bacillota > Clostridia > Acetivibrionales > STF1-152 > STF1-152. The sequence goes on along the minus strand of JAQVNH010000062.1, from coordinate 860 downwards.
AGAAGATACTTTATTTCGCCGCATATGTTGTAGTCGATCCCGGCCAGACGCCGCTTTCCCCGAAACAGGTGCTTAACGAAAAGGAATACAGAGACAGCGTTGACAAGTTTGGGTATTATTTCAGGGCTGCTATGGGTGCGGAGGCGATCAAGGATCTCCTAATGCAGATCGACCTTGAAAAACTTTCAGATGAACTCAAGGGACAGCTGAGCGATGCGACCGGACAAAAGAGGATTAGAACCATAAAGAGGCTTGAAGTCGTAGAAGCATTCAATAAATCAGGCAATCTGCCCGAATGGATGGTACTCGACGTTATCCCCGTTATCCCGCCGGATCTTCGCCCGATGGTTCAACTCGATGGCGGCAGGTTTGCCACCTCGGATCTGAATGACCTTTACCGGAGAGTAATAAACAGAAACAACAGGCTGAAGAGACTTTTGGATCTGGGCGCGCCCGAAATAATCGTGCGTAATGAAAAAAGGATGCTGCAGGAAGCTGTAGATGCATTGATAGACAACGGAAGAAGGGGCAGACCGGTTACAGGACCTGGAAACAGACCGCTGAAATCACTTTCTGATATGCTCAAAGGAAAGCAAGGCCGTTTCCGCCAGAATCTTCTGGGAAAACGTGTTGACTATTCAGGGCGTTCGGTCATAGTTGTCGGCCCTGAACTAAAAATTTTCCAGTGCGGACTTCCGAAGGAAATGGCGCTTGAATTATTTAAGCCTCTTATTGTCAAAAAGCTTGTTCAGGATGGACAGGCTCACAACATAAAGAGCGCAAAAAGAATGATAGAAAGAGTAAAACCCGAAGTCTGGGATGTGCTCGAATACGTTATAAAGGAGCATCCTGTCCTTTTA